>NZ_JBDGQQ010000092.1:36192-40555 GCF_042218895.1 Salinibacter sp.
AAGGGCATGGTCTTTCCCTTCAAGCTCCAACACGGAGCTCCAACCCGAAGGCCCGCGAAGTCTTCACTACTGCACCCCTGTGCGGCGAGTTTTCGGGGCTCATTTCGACGATGTGACCCTCGATGAGCTCGACCGAATCGTCCGGGGAGAGAATGCCCGCGTCGGCCATCTCGAAGTACTCGTCCCGGGTAAACTGGTGTCCCCCGGGAACCAGCGTAGACCGTTCAGAATGTGAGTCGACGGTTGTCTTGGGCATGGGTCCCGCCGTTTATAGCTGCGATGCGGATGGATACGACGCTGTGAGCGATACGCGGATGTGAGTTACGTGTTGTCAAGGCTCGCCCGGAAGAAGTCAATTGTACGCTCCCACACAGCTACCAAAGACTCGGGCACGGTCCCGTCGAAGGGATGTGCCCCGCCGAACGTGTGACCTCCGTCCGCCTCCATCAGCTCGGCAGCGTCAGTCGCGTTCGCCAGCGTCTGCGCCGCGTCGAAGGACACCGACTCGTCGTCGCGGGCGTGCACCACGAGCCACGGCACGTCGATGCGCTCGGCGGCCCCCCGCACGTCCAGCTCTTCTTCGTGGGCCCTCGCATCGTCGTAGAGCGTTTTGTTGAGCCGCATGACCTGCCCAGTGCGACGATTGACGACCTCGGTGAAGCCCTGCGCTTCCCAGTCCTCAATCTGCTCGTCGGTAAAGCGGTCGACGAAGGTGGAGACCGACGACCAGGTGGCGAGTGCGTCCACACGATCATCGCGATCGGTCTGTAGGATGGCCGTGCCGCCCCCTCGGGAGTGGCCCATCAGGCCCATGCGGTCCGGATCCACAGGGGCCTCCGGAAGTCGCTCCTGGTAGACCGCGTCCAGGACAGCCCGGAGATCGTCGAGCTCTCGGGTAAAGGTGTTGTCCGCGAACTTGTCGAGCTCCGTAAACTCCATCGGCGCATCCCGGTGCACGCCGTTGTAGGAGAAGTTCACGTGGACCGCCACAAATCCGGCCCGGGCGAGACGGCGTCCCCACTCGGGGAACGGGCCCCAGTCCTTGAAGCCCTTGAACCCGTGGCAGAAGACCACGACGGGCCGGGTCTCTTCACCCGCCACGAATCGCACGTCACAGTCTACCGCGTCCCCCCGGGTGTTTTCAACAGAACACGGAACCTCGCGGACAGAGGAAGGCATGGCGGAGGGCGGTGGTGAGCAGGCGACAGACAGGGAACCGGGGAAGAAACCGCGTCCTCCGGACTTTTGCTACACGGTATCGTGCCGCAACACGCACAACGCGGGCCGGGGCTACCCAGATTCCGGAATGACCTGAATGTCCAGGGTGGCCGTGACCCCGTAGTCCAGGTCAACGGTTGCCGTGTACGCCCCCACGAATCGGATGTCTTCGTCGAGCTCAATCTTTCGCCGGTCGATGTCGAAGCCCCGGTTGGACAACTCCACGGCAATCTGCTGGGTCGTCACCGTGCCGAAGATGCGGTTGTCTTCTCCCACTTTCGCCGTAAAGACGACCTGCATGTCCTCGAGCTCCTCTTTCAACTGCTCGGCTTCTCCCTTCTTCGCGGCCTCCTTGCGGGCCTGCTGGCGCTGTTCGTCTCGGAGCTGTCGGACCGCCCCGTCGGTGGCCACCCGGGCGAGGCCTTGTGGAATGAGGTAGTTGCGGCCGTACCCATCGGCCACCTCGTGGATCTCCCCCTTCTCACCGAGGTGTTCAACGTCGTCGAGAAGTATAATTTGCATGGGTAGAGTCGAATCAGTGGGTCGGATGTGCGGAAGGCAGCGTGTGCGGGATCGTTACCGGATTGACTCGGACACGTACGGAAGCAGGGCAAGATGACGAGCCCGCTTGATGGCCGTCGTAATCTGGCGCTGCACGCGGGCCGGAACGCCGGTCACGCGGCGTGGCAGGATCTTGCCTTGGTTGTTGATGAATTGCTCCAGGAACTCGGTGTCTTTGTAGTCGACGTATTCGATGTGTTCGTAGTCGAGGTCGTTCTGGTCAGCCATGGGTCAGAAAGCCTAAATTCGAGAGACTCGCAGAGAGGGTGCAAGACGGAGGTGAGGGTCGAACTACTCCTCACCGTCGGAGTCGTCGCTGGACTCTTCGCCGGCCTGCTCCTGCGCGCGACGCTGCTTCCGCTTCTCATAGTGGCGCTTCATCTTCTCGTCCATGCGCAGGGTCAGGTAACGCAGCACATCGTCGTTCACCTCCAGTTCGTTCTCAAGCCGCTGAATAAGGGAGCCCGGGGCCTGGAAATACATGTTCACGTAGTACCCGCTGCGCTTGCGGTCGATCTCGTAGGCGAGACGCTGATTGCCCCACTCGTCGACCTCGAGAACGTCGCCCCCGTTGCTCTCAATGAAGTGGTTCACCTTGCGGACAATGTCGTCCACTTGATTTTGCTGGACGACCCCACTGATGACGTACGTGAGTTCGTACTGGTACTTGTTGCTAGCCATGACACGAGTTGATGTCCCTATGGTAAGATACTGAATCATGCCCCTCGTAGAATGCCGATGGTCGTCGGCGTGCGGAGGAGCAGGGATAGAACTCCAATCTGTATGTACGACCGCCCCCTCGCGAGGTCGCAGGAAGGCCTTGAAAACAGGGTGAGGAATGCCGAAACGACAGACCCGGCGCTCTCGTGGGGGGAAAGAAACTCGTCAGAGAAGAGTGCCCCCGCAGACATTCGGACTATTGCGTAGCGCGTATCGCGTGCGGATGACGTGTACGAGATACGCGATACGAGATACGCAATACTCTACAGATTCGCGAGCTTTTCCGCGTGCTCCTTGGTACGGAGGGCATCGATGATCGGATCGAGCTCCCCCTCCACGATGGTTTGCAGCGAGTGGTTCTTCTGATCTCCCTCCAGTCGGTGGTCTGTCACGCGGTCCTGGGGAAAGTTGTAGGTGCGGATCTTGGCCGACCGGTCGCCACTCCCCACCATCGAGCGCCGGGCTTCCTCTCGCTCCTGTCGCTGCTCCTCTAGTTTCTTCTCGTAGACCCGCGACCGGAGGACGCGCATCGCCTTCGCGCGGTTCTTGTGCTGGCTCTTTGCGTCCTGGCAAGAGACCTCCACGCCCGAGGGCGCGTGCTTGATGCGTACCGCCGAGTCGGTGGTGTTGACGTGCTGCCCGCCCGGACCAGTGGCCTTGAAGGTTTCGATGGTGAGGTCGCTCGGGTTGATATCCACGTCTACCTCTTCGGCCTCCGGCAACACGGCCACAGTGGCGGCAGACGTATGAATGCGGCCGCTCGATTCCGTCTCGGGCACGCGCTGGACGCGGTGGACCCCCGCCTCGTACTTGAGCGTGCCAAACACGTCTTTTCCCTTAACCCCGAAGATGACCTCCCGAAAGCCGCCCTGCGAGCCCGGCGAGGCATCGATTAGCTCGTAGGTCCAGTCGTGTTTTTTCACATATTGGGTGTAGAGCCGGAAGAGGTCGCCGGCGAAGAGGGCGGCCTCGTCACCGCCTGCCCCGGCCCGAATCTCGACGATGGCGTTCTTCTCGTCCTCCGGATCCTTCGGGATGAGCTTCTGTTTAAGATCCTCCTCGACGGCCGGAAGGCGGTCCTCAAGTTGTTCGAGTTCTTCCTTCGCGAGGGCCTCCATCTCTCCGTCTTCGCTCCGGATCATCTCTTCGAGCTCTTCCCGCTCCTCCAGGAGGCGCTCGTAGCGGTCGATGGCCTCTACGACCCCTTCGAGACGACTGTGCTCCTGCCCCAGCTCCCGCATGCGGTCCGGATCGTTGGTTACCTCCGGGTCCGCCAATAGACTTTCCACCTCTTGGAAGCGACGCTTGACCTTTTCCAGTTTTTCCAGTTCAATCATGCGCGGCGGGGCACTGATCGATTAGAACGTGCAACTTCATTGAAACGGCCCCACGGATCGCAGGTTCGGTCCTTTCGGAGTTCTCATTCTCAGCTGGCGTCGGTCGGACCGCGGGAGGAATAGTCGGAGCGACGGCCCCCCCTACTCCACCGTCACGCTCTTGGCGAGATTGCGGGGCTGGTCGACGTGGCACCCACGCAGCACGGCGATGTGGTAGGACAGCAGTTGGAGCGGAATCACCGTGAGGAGCGGCGAAAGGAACTCCTTGGTCTTCGGAATCTCCACGACTGCCTCGCAGAGGCTCTCAAGCTCCGCGTCCTTATCGTCCGTGATGGCAATCACCGATCCCTCGCGGGCGGCCACCTCCTCGATGTTGGAGAGCACTTTGTCGTAGGTGCTGTCTTTCATGGCGATGAAGACGACCGGCATCGACCGGTCGATGAGGGCGATGGGGCCGTGCTTCATCTCGGCGGCCGGGTAGCCCTCGGCGTGGATGTAGGAGATCTCCTTGAGCTTGAGCGCCCCCT
>NZ_JBDGQQ010000093.1:0-21997 GCF_042218895.1 Salinibacter sp.
CGATCTGCGGATCGAGCCCCACGCCCTCGGCGGCGGCCTCGCAGTCGTTGCAGAGGAGCGTGTACAGAAACGACAACACGGCATTGAGCCGACTGCGCGGCGGGCGGCGCGTGCGCTCATCGAGACGGAATGCGTCCTGCTGCTGTCGAACCAGGTGCGAGAACACGTCGAAATATTCTTTCGCAGCCGTCCCCTCGTGGCCCCGCACGCCGTCGAGCGCTTCCTCCTTCTCCAGCAGGCGCAGCGACGTGGCCAGTTCGTCCTTGGCCTCGTCGAGCGCTTCGTTCGCGACGGCCCCCTCCGCCCGCCGCGCGGCCCGCACCACGAGGCGGCGGCTGTTTTTGATCTTGCCCGCCACGATGGCCCGGGCAATCTCACGGGCGGTCGCGGGGGCTTCGGACTGCTCGTGCTGGGCCTTTCGCAGTAGCACGTTGCCGGTCTGCGGCCCCACGACGCGCCCCCGGAAGCGGCCGGTGCGCGTCATGAAAATGACGGCCCGCCCGTCGTCGGCACAGCGCCCCATGAGCGCCGGCGACACGAGCACGTTGCCGAAGCCGACGATGGCGCCGAGGTGGTGCAGCGGAATCTGAGCCTTCGTCTCGCCCTCCACCTCCATGCGCACGGTGTCGTGGTCGAGGTGCAGGTAGGCCCCTTCGGTGGTGACGTAGAGCGTGTTGAGGAGCTGGCGCACGGGTGCGAGTGCGGAATTGGGAGTAGGGAACGTGGAATGGACGAGAGTTCCGTGGCGTGGACCTCAACCGGGGCAGTCAGTCCTCCGCGGCAAACAGGCGATCAGTCTCGTGACGTTGGCGCTCGGGGGTATCCACGGTTTCGGGCATGCACACAGTCTGCAGCGAGCACGGGGGACAGCGATCGTCGTTGACGGGGGACGGTACGTGCTGGTCCCGGAGTTGCGCCCGCACGGCGTCAATGACGTCGCGCGTATCCGTCCGGAGCTCTTTGGTGAACACCACTTCTTGGCGCCGATGTGCCCCGGTGTGATAGAGGGCCCCGGCAGGCACCTCCCCGTCCATCATCTCTTCCAGGCAGAGGGCCTGCGCGCAGAGTTGAATGCGTCCCGGCTCGTGGCGCCGCTGCTCGCCGTGCTTGTACTCGATGGGGTAGGGCGTGCCGTCGTCGAACTCCACCACGTCGGCCCGGCCCGTGAGGCCGAGGGCCTCGGAGTAGAGGGGCAGCGCCCGTTCCACTCGCACGTCGTCGCGGAGCTCGGTTTCCGGTTCGTCCACGCGGTCGTGGTCTCGGTTGCCCCGCAGGGTGTACACGTTTTCCTGGTAGCTCTGCTCGACGTGGATGAGGGCACACTGCCGCGGGCAGTACGCGTAGTGCTCCAGCGCCGAAATCATGAGGCGGGGCTCGGGGGCGTCGGACATGGCGTGTTGTGCGTTATTTGGCGCTGGCAGCGATTGGAATGACCGATCATACGTCGGCGTAAGCGTCCACCACGACGCCTCGTAGACTCTGGTCGCTGAACGGTGCCCACATTCAAGCCCCCAGCCCCCTGCGTCGGTTTGGCAATCCGACGCTACCCCTCAACCCAACACTCGGGTAAGGGTAACGCCGGTGGGGAGGTCGTCGTCCTCCACCGTCACGTCGTAGTGCCCAAACTTCCGCGGCGCCTCCACGTCGGCGGTCAGGTCGGCCTCCACGCGGTCGAAGAGCGTGTGGGCCGGGGCGTTGCCGAGAGGATTGTCGTGGGTGAAGACGTAGAGGCCGCGCAACGCTACGAACCCACGGGAGGCGGAACGGTCCAGCTCCCAGCCCATCTGGAGGGCCTGCCAGAAGAGTTGGAGGTCGTCGCTCCCAAAGCCAGTGTCCTCCGCCAGCTTGGGATTGTAGAACCCGTGGCCGCGGTACAGGCCGTAGGGCACGATGGCCTTCCGCCCCATCTCCGTCTCCTTCGATTCGGCGTCGTCCGAACGAGTAATTGCGACGCGGGTGATCGACACGTCCATCGGCACCACCGGGTCGACGGATCGGGCGAACGTCAGCTGCATGGGCCCGCGCACCTGCCCGGCGTTCACGCCGGTGGACATAACGGCGCCGAAGGTACGGATGTCGTAGAAGTTCTGGCACATCCACGCCCGAGCCTCGTCCACGTCCTCGCGGGAGGGATTGTCGGAATCGAGGTTGAGCTCGTCGTAGGCGCGCTGGTGCTGCTCGTTGAGTACGCCCTGGTGCTGCATGTAAATCTTGTAGTCCTCGTCGCCACCGACGGAGGCGTCGATATAGTCGCGGATTTTGCGCTTCACGGCCACGTCGGTCACGAGGCCCTGCATGGTTTCGGGGTCCACGCGCGGCAAATTGCCGGCGTCGGGGTCGCCGTTCGGGTTTCCGTCCTCGACGTCGAACAGATACACGAAGTCGTGGCGCTTGTCGGGATCGAGGTGAGGGTCTGGCATGGAATGGAGAAATCAGTAATGAGGAGGGTAACGAGAGGAGACTACTACGCGGCGGCTTTGGCCGGTTCGGGCGTATCGGACGCATCGTCGTCGCTCGATTCACCGGTGCGGTGCCGCTGCTGGTAGTAGCCCAGTGCGAAGAGGGACTGGTCCTGCGCGCTTAGCGTGTTGGGGAAGCCGCCTCGTTCGTCCAGTTCGATCATGATCTCGCCCAGTTGCTTCTGGAAGTAGACGCCAAGCCCGCCTTTCTCGCTGTCGCGGCGGAGCTTGCTGAGGTGGCTTTGGGCACTGCGCATGAGGTTGCCGAACACGGAGGCCGGGGCCGTGGAGGCCGTGCCGTAGTAGCGATCTACCAGCGTCGTATTCGGATTGACGGCCTCGCGCTGGATGTTTTCGAGGACGGCCAGCAGGCGGCCGCAGTGGTAGGCCGGGTTGTCGTGGTTGGGGTTGAGCGATTCGTAGACCATGGGATCGGCGTTGTCGGGTTGATTCGAGAGGAGAACGAGCTTGAGGAGAGCGGCCCGCGGGTGGGTGACGCTCCCTTCGACCCGGGCGCGCTGGGTGGCCTGGTGCATCAGGGATTTCGGAAGTCGGCGCCCGGTGAGGGCGTGGCTGAGGATCGTTTCGTTCGTCTGCGGCGGCAGGTCGTCGAGGTCGCGGACGGTGCTACCGGCCAGGGCGTAGAGCCCGTGGTAGCGGGGCCCGTCCCGCCCTACGAGACGCATGCGCTCGAAGTACTGACTCACGTTGTGCTGCACCTCTTCGACCGTCGACGTGACCCAACTCCGCACGGCGAGCCGCGAAATGTTGGACGTGAGGGCGGCGGCGTAGAAGCGAGCGGTCTCGACCTCGCCCGGCTTCGAGGCCCCATACGCTGCCTCCAGGAGGGTCTCTACGTCCCGTGGATTCGCCTCCGCAATCGAGGTCATCGGATCGAAATCCGTTTCTCGATCGGTCCAGTACACCCACGTCACGTCGGCAAGGCGGAGGTGGTGCCGGTCCTTTTCCAGGAGGTAACGGAGGGCCTCCCCGTAGCTTCGGGCACAGGGCTGGCAGACCGGCGAAATTTCCGACTGCTCCAGGTCGTGGGACAGGAACGCCTTTTCGTTGCCCGTGATGACGTTCACGCGGTCGGGCCCGAGCGTAAGCTCCACCGGCTCCGTCCGGATGACAGGTCGTTTTTCGCCGCACACCGTGCACTCGGTGGTCAGCGTGCTCTTCTCGGCGGCCTCGGCGTCCTGTCGCTGGATCCAGAACTGCTGGACCTCTGGAATCTGCGTCAACAGCGTGCCGTCCACACGGGGAATGATGAGGTCCCCCTTCTTCATGTCCTCGGTGTGCGGATCGGCGAGGGCGTCGTCGACGTGAGCGTCCAGAAACGTGAGGTAGGCCTTCAGGGCAGGGTGATCCACGGCGTCGGCGCACTCTTCGGCGAGGGCGACGTAGTTCTCGTGGCGTTGCGCCGCCTTTTTCTTCCACTTCTCTTTCTCGTTGCGCGGCAGACCCAGAACGTACGCCGGTTTGTCAACCAGCAGGTACGGCGGGGGCGTTCGACCGGATCGCCGCATGTGGGGGGCCACGTAATTCGTCGCTTTGCGCTTCGTCCGGCCCGTTTCGACGAAGCCGCGAAAGGTCCCCTCTTCATCGATGTCCAGGATCCACCGACAACCCTTCTCCTTGTGGTAGGAGGGAATCAACTCGTCCTCAATGCGCTCGTGGAAGTCGCGGAGACGTTCTAAAATCATGAATCGGCGGGGCCTGCGAGCAAAAGGCGAGGAGTGGCGTTACGCGGAGTGGCGATTCTCGTACAGTTCCGGCGGCACGTGGAGCACGCCGTCGTTGAGGCGGGCGCGGAAAAAGATCGGCGTGTTTCTATCGTCGTCGGCCTCGTAGTCGAGGTCGAAGAGCATGCGGCCCAGGCCCTCGGAGCGGTCGATAGCCGACTCGTCGCCGGACGGCAGCGCAAATCGGGCCGCAAACTCGCGGCAGCCGAGGTAGGGCCGGTGGAAGCACTGCCCGCGGGCCACGCGGCGGCGAAACTGATCGCGGTACTTGGCCGGGTGCTCGTCTTTTCCGTAGCCCACGAGGTGCACGTTGGCCTCGATGAGGTAGGCCACGTCGCGGAGGGCGAGGGTGTGGCGCTGCGTGTGGTCGTCGTCGGCGCGGTAGCCGCCCACGCCGTCTTTCTTGGCCCAGCTCCGGGCCGAGCGGGCCGACTGCACGCTGTTGACCTCCGTCCGCAGGATGGACTCGCGCCGGATGGGGTTGAGCACGTGGATGCGCCGGATCCGCCACTCGAACGCAGGCTTCCAGAAAATCGCCTCCAGCACGCCCCGAGCAGCGGAGGGCGTCATGGCGTCGTACGACACGCGCTCCACCTTCATTTCAGGACGCGTGAAGCAGGCCCAACGACCGGAGACACGAACCTGGAGAGGAGAAAAGTCGGCCATCGTATTTGACGATCTTTATCTTGACACGCAGCCCGGGGAGGATTATCACCCCTCCTCGAGGACATCTGCTTGCCATGCGTTTTTATGTAAGTTACGCTTGCATGAAGTGTTTCGGGCATCCTTGGCACCTCCATTCTCTGGAGGTGCCGCCTATCTTTCAGCAGTAAGCTACGCGAGCATCTTTCAATCCTCACTCTACTCCGAGTGCTAGCGATGCCAATGGCAGGAGGCATATCTGGTTTCCTGTTAGCGCTATACAATGAGGTTGTCAGTTGTCGGTCCTTCCGTATGCAGGCCCCGCCCCCCGTCCGTCCCTCCTTCGTGCAGCGACCCGGCGTCGTACCCCCCGTCCCACCGCCACAGGTCGAGGTCGGGCACCAGCTCGTGGGCGTTGCCTTTGCGCACCGCCTCGTCCAGGGCGTGCTCGTAGAGACTCACGGTGTAGGGCTGGAGGCGGCGCCCGTCGGCGCGATTTACAAACTCGGTGTGCTCGGCGGTCTCGACCACGTCGTCGAGAATCGACCAGCCGTCCCCGTAGTTCACCACCACCGGCGTCGTGTCGTCCTCAATGAGGCGGTACTCGTCGGCCACCTGCTCGAACTGAAACTCGGCGCGGAGCGTTTGCACGTCGGCCTCGTCGAGGTCACTGGAGTCGTAGAGCTGCCGGAAGTAGTGGCGGGGCACGGTCGGATCGTGGAGGTCGAGATCGGGGTCATTCTGGAAGAGCTGCCAGGCAATGCTGCACCCCCTGAGGTACGCTCCTTGCGGGGTGTTGCCATAGGGCTTGTCGCCGGCAGCGGGTCGAAACACAGTAACCTCCCCCACGTCCCGCTCCCCCTCCCGGTTGCAGCGCCCGGCGGCCTGGATGATCGAGTCCAGCGGCCCGAGGGCGCGCAGCACGCGCGGAAAGCTGAGGTCGACGCCCGCCTCCACCACCTGCGTGGCCACCAGCCGGACCGGCTCATCGTCTTGAAGCCGACATCGCACCTCCGCCAGCACGCGCCGCCGGTGCGCCCCGCAGAGGCGGGTGGAGAGGTGCAGGATCGACGGATCGGCGGGCAGTTCGTCGAGGACGGCCGCCGCGTCGTCCTTCGTGTTCAGGACGGCCATCGCCTGCCGGTGCGCCATCAGGTCGTCGGCCACGTCGGTCCAGGTCCACGGCGCGTCGACCTGCACGTCGTACTCGACCCGGCGCAGGTCGTCGTACAGCCCGGCGGGATCCGGCACAATCTCCGTTCGCTCGTCGAGGCCCTCCGGAAAGCCGGGCCGCTCCGTGAGCGCGGGCTGTGTGGCCGTGCAGAGGAGAATGGACGCCCCGTAGTGGGCCTTCAGCTCGCGCAGCCCGTCGAGCGTGGCGTTCATCAGGCGCGGGGGAAGCGTCTGCACCTCGTCGAGCACGACGACGCTGTTGGCCAGGCGGTGCAGCTTGCGGAGGCGCCCGTTGTGGTTGGTGAACAGGCTCTCCAGCAGCTGCACGGTCGTCGTGACGACGACGGGCGCGTCCCAGTTCTGGGTGGCGAGGCGACGCCACCGCTCGGGCGGGGCCTCGTCGCCGGGCTCGGCCTCGGCCCGCACGGCGCTGTGGTGTTCCAGCACCACCTGCTCGCCAAAAATCTCGCGGTACACGTCGGCGTTCTGTTCGATGATGCTGGTGTAGGGCAGCGCCACGATCACGCGGTTCTTGTCGTGGGCCCGCGCGTGTCGCAGGCCGAAGCCCATTGCGGAGCGCGTCTTGCCGCCCCCGGTGGGCACGGTCATCGAGAAGACGCCCGGCGGCTGTTCCGCCGCGTCGATGGCGGCCTCGTACACGTCCCGGCGCCGTCGGTTGACGACGGTCGGCTCGGCCTCCGCCATGAGGGCTCGCTGGTTTTCCTCAAACTGCGCCCAGAGGTCGGAAATCGAATCCTCGGTCTCGCGGGCCGCGAAGCGCTCCGGATCGAAGTGGCGTTCGGTGTCGAGACAGTCGGCGTCTACCAGCGCGCTGTGCAGCATGCGGAGCCAAAACTCGTATCCTCGTTTCGTTCGAGACTCCGCACCAAGTTCTTGAAGAAAACCGGGCAGATCCCTTGCCCCAATCGAGGGAGCGTGTGCCGCAACGAGCGTTTCGGCGAGGGCTAACGCTTCGCCGATACGGTCGTCCGTGCGCTTGGATCGAATTCGGTCGCTCAGCCCATTCTCGCCACTCTGATTCGCGAGTCCGCCGTGATGGCCCGCGATGTTGTGCGCGAGAAGACCCATCACCTCGTCGGCCTTCAGCATCCCTACACTTGAATGGTCGGGCCCCGGAGGCGAGGGATCGTCCGCCGTCAGGTAGTCCTGCACCGCCGGATGGGCTTTTCCGGCGTCGTGCCACCAGCCGAGCCAGCGGGCAATGGTCTCCGACTCGAATGGAGCAGCGAACTCAGCTGCCATCCCCGCCACGTTCCGGGCGTGGCAGTAGAGCGACTGCGGCTCGCCACCGTCCTCGGGGGCGGAATGGGCAATGAGGTCGTGGAGCGAATCGGCCATCGGGCCACTGCATTTTGGAGACGATTATTCATCGGTGTATTTCGTCCAGATCCGCCACGCCTCACAGGCTACTCGTCGCCGCAGCCGGTCCGGCCCCGTCACCTCGGCATCAGCCCCGTGGCTCAGCACCCACCGCACAAGGGCGTCGAGATGGGCGGTGGTGCCGATCAGATCGTACGTGCCGTCGACCCGCTCCATGAGCACCGGACGTTCTACCCAGAGGGAGGGGCCGTCCTCAGCCCGAAAAGGCTCGGAACGACGAAGGCGACGGCCCTGCGACGGGGCGAAGCGAACGTGGACCGAGTGGCATTCTGTGTTCGTCTCGTCCGGAGGGTCGGCGGCATCGGAAGCGGGCATCGGCAGAGGGACCGGATCGGCAACGGGATGATGGAGCCATAGGATACGAAAGACCCCTCACGACTCCGGACGATCGGTGTCCGGGGTCGTATAGCGTTCCGATGCGTCGTCGTAGCGAGCAGCCACACGCTGGGCCTCCTCGGCGATCCGTTCGGCGAGCTCGGGCGGATGGAGAACCTTTACGCCGATGCCCCACGACCGCACGAACGCCGCGATCTCTTCCAATCCGGCTACCTCGTAGGACACCACCACGTGGTCGCCCGTCGCCTCCTTCGCGTGGATCTGCTGCGTGCGGTGATACTTTTTGGACTCGAAGTAGGGCACTCGGTCCGGTTCTACGAGCAGGCGCACGCGGTAGACATCCTCATCATCGAGTGCCTCAAATCGGTCGATGAAATAGAGCTCCAGGTCGAATTCGTCCGGGATCGCGTAGTCTCCTCCCGGACTCGACGTATCGTGGGGCCGTACGTCGTCGATGCGCGTTAGATTGAAGTCCCGCAGGGCGTCTTTCGTCGGGTCACGGGCCACGCACAGCCAGGCCTCCCCGCGCACGGCCAGCGCCCAGGGATGGACGTGCCGGCCTTCGTGATAAGTATCGCTGCTCGCGGCGTAATAATCGATAAGAACGGCTCGGCGGTTGCTAAGCGCGTCGACTAGAGCCATGAATACATCAGGATCGACGTCGACGGAGGCGGCCTCTCCGAAGTGAAGATGACCGATGAGAGCCGTCGGTTCGAAAGTGTCAACCGAGCTGGGGAGCTCCTTTACAAGCTGACCGACAGCTTCGTCGAGCGCTTCCGCCAGCGGATTCGGACCGAGGCCGGACCGTGCCGCTTCTACGGCGAGCATCAGCGCCAGCGCCTCGCGTTCCGTTAGTTTCAGCTGTATGTCGCCCGCCCGCCAGGCCTCCGGCGGAAGGTGGTACTCCTTCTCGCGTCCGCTCCGCCGCTCCTTGACGGGCACGCCGGCTTCCCGGAGACGGCCAATGAGGCGGCGGGCCTGTCGCTTTGAGTCAATAGGGAGCCTTTCGGTCATCTCCGCCTGCGTCAGCGTATGGCCATCCCGCAGGAGGTCCAGGAGCTGTCCTTGCGTGGAACGGGAATCGATTTCCATGAGAATTGAGCACCGGTGTAAGAGGCCCTAACCAGGATAGGAACTCCGATCAAGACAACTTAACAGGCCTCCCTTACAGTGGGGACGTGACGTGTCCGGGTGAAGAGGCCGGTCCCTAAACCTTAATCTCTCAACCCCTGCAGATCGCTGGAGAGAACCCTCGGATGGGACTAATGTGACGCAAAAGTGAAGATATGTGACCAAGTGCTGATATTCAATCCCACTCGCCCACGTGCAATGGGCGGTCGTCGTATTGCTCGATAGGCTATTCGAGGACATGCTCACTTCCTACTCTCTCGCAAAAACAAAAAGCTCACCGGCCAGGTGAGCAATCTTGGACCCTGCGCTGGAATAGGTCGTTACTACTCGATTCCCAGCGTCTCCTCAAGCGGAACCAACTCTCCTCTCTCGGCCTCCTCAATCGCCTCGGATGTCAGCTTGTCCCACTGCTTCTCTGTTGTTTGAGAGAGCAGCCTCTCCCACCGACGATCGGCCTCTAGCTCCTTCAGGAACAGTGCCGCATACTTCTCCTGCTCCTCCTCAGAGAGCTTTTTGAGTTCGGCCATAAGTTTTTTCGCTGTCTTGGTCATGCCCTCTCCCCAGCAGCTTTATCCGGGGTTTCCTCTCGCCACTCCTGCACAGCTTTGTGAATGTCTTCCTTACTCTCGACGCTGGCGTGCTTCACGTACTCGCGACCTTTCTTTCGTAACGCGCGAAGTCTCCGGATGTCGGCGGTCCGTTGAAGAAGCTCAACAGCAGCCTCCTCCAGACTGAGGCCAGATCCGTCGGCAAACTGCTCAATCTGTTGTTCGAGGTCCTCTTTGAGAGTGATTGTAAGGGTGGTCATGAGTGTTGAGAATTACCCAGTCAGCAGCGGGGTGAAGCCAGCCTGCTCGAAACCACTGTCCGTGGTGAGCGCCTTCCGAAGACCGTGCACTTACGTCACGACGAATCGGATATCACCTCCGAGAGTATCACGACGTTCATCTCAGGAGCATCCTCGAAATCATCGTCGTTCGCGACCAGCGTGGTACACTCCGCCTCTCGGGCCGTAGCCAGGTGAATCGCATCTGGTAGCCGAAGCCCTGTCGAGGCACGAAGGCGGGCTGATTCTACAAGGAGCGGTCGAGTAACTGGCACGAGACGAAACGAGGCTCTGTCCTGCAGCGTCTCCCGGTAGATCTGTTGGTACCTCTCATTTCCTTCCCTGAAGGGCTCGACGAGTGCTTCAGCGAGCGTAAGCTCACTCGTGATCGCTTCGATTTCCCCTCGATCAATCGCACTGAAAAGCGTGCTTATCACTTCGTTGAAGCGGTCAAATCCCTCGACTGCATAGATAAATACGTTTGTGTCCAGATAAACCCGGGAGCCTTCGATTTCGTCTAGTAGTCCCATTCTTCTCGCTGGTTACGAATCTTCTCATCGACTTGGTCGGGGCTCTCATACAATCCCGGTCCCGCTCCAATCATCTCCGTGAGCGGCCGGGCCTCTGCTCTGCGCAGCTCCTTCAGCTGTTTCAGAAGCGGGGTTGCCACTTCGTCTTGCTGATCTTCTGGGAGCTTCTGAAGCTCCTCTATAAGTTTTTGGGCTGTTTTCGTCATGACTGGCTCCTAAATCAACGTTCCGATTTCCGTTTGCATGCATACTACACCACCCAGGCGATGGTTGTAAAGTAGATTCCCGCTCCAAAGCCTAAAGGATTGCGAACCCGATGAACGAGGAATCCTCGTTTCCGATTCGGAGCGAAAATTCTCCCTCACTCGATGTGCACTGCGTCCTCTTCAAGCTGCTCCAGTATTGCCTCCGCATGCTCTTCCTGCTTCTCCTCCGGAAGCATGAGAAGCCTATGGAGCGCGTGTTGTAGTAACAGGTTGTTCTTCATTGGCTCCATTATATCACACCTATCCCCTCTTCCCTACTCCACCAGTCCGGGATAAGGGCTAAGCGCGGATGCTTCAGCCGCGCTCAAGTAGAAGAAAAATCATGAACCATGAATAATGAATCATGATCCATTATTCTCATCGATCTGGAGCGGGCCGGGAACGTCATACGCCTCCCCGCGACGTTCTTCCAACTGCTCAACCGCCAGATGAATCGCTCTGTTGACAATGTCGGAGATCATGATGTCGTCATAAAAATGGATCGCCTTGAGCTTCTCATAGAGCCCGGCGTTCAGTGTCGTCGAGAACGGGACGCGCTTACGATCCGCATACTCGCTCGTTTGCTCGTCAATCTGCGAGTCGTCGTAGGAGATGTCCTCGTCCTCGGGGACTGTCAGGCTCAGTTTCGATTCCTTGCTCATGCTGCCACCTCCGTGGTCTTTGTCATGATCTCAGTAGCGAGATTCCGGTAGTCTTCTGTCGCCGTTGCGTCCGGAGCGTACACAGGTGGAGGAATGTGCTCGGCCTCGGCCTCCTTCACCTGGACAGTTTCGCGAATGAACGTATCGTACGCGTTCTTTCCTAGTTTGTCTTTGAGCAGCTCCGGCACCCGTGAGTCATTGACCGTACGAATATCGACTTGACACGCGAAGGCTCCTTCAAACGTACCGCCGACCTGACGAATAAGGCCCATCGTATCGGTTAGTCCATCAAGAGCCCCTTGTCCGGTCTGCACCGGGGCTATAATGCCTTCTGCGGAGAGCATAGCCGTCAGGACAAGCGATCCCGTTGAAGGAGGGGGGTCAACCAGACAGACATCATACACCGTCTCAGCGGCCGCCAGAAGCGACTCAAGGCGTCTGACGAGTTTCCCGGCCCGGAAATCTTCCAAGCCAGCCAGTGACCGATCGGCTGGAACTAGATCCAAATGCTCCCAATCGGTACCGACTGCAGCTTCGGAAACGCCAATCTTTTCTTTCAGGAAACGAGCACACTGAGGCTTCGACGTGCCGATCCATCGGGACAGACTTGCCTGTGGATCGAGGTCGACAAGCAACACGTCACGATCCTCTTCTGCCCATACAGCCCCGAGGCTCACCGCAGAGGTTGTTTTCCCGGTTCCCCCCTTCTGGTTAAGCAATGAAAATGTCTTCATGAATCATGATTCCTGGATCATGGACCATTGTTCATGAATCAAGGTATTCCCGGAATTCTAGAGTGTCAACCTCCTTACTAGATCAGCCTGTCCCCTCCACATCTCCTCCCTGCTGTGACTACGTTGCCTGGGATATCGAGACCTATCCGCTCGATTATGCCCCTCCCCTCTTCCCTGCCTGATCGCATGAGCTGCTACCTCACTCCCCTTCCTTCACCGATCGTCGGCATGCCTGCGGTGCTGATTTCGTCTTGAGAAGCCGTAAATACTCTCTGTTACGGATGTTTCCGGCCAGACAGGGTATACCACCTCTACGGTGTACGACGGCTCGTTGCCGGCCAATGAGCTCTCCGTCGGCCACATTAGTTATGGCTTTCGAGGGTCCGGGGTCTCGTTTATGGCCCCCTGCCGATATCCTTCATTGCTCGGGCGCACTTCCCTTCCCCGCTTTCCCGAGCAATCGCTTCACCTCTGCCGTATTGCTCTCCCGTCTATCTATCAACAAGTGCAAGATTGACGCACGGCTGTTGGTCGGGTACGCTGGAAAGCGATAGCCATCTCGGTTTTGCTATCGGATTTACGACGTCTTGCGATCCAACACCCGAGTCCGAAATGGCTGAGATAAGCGGTTCTTTCGGTTTTGCCAGAAACCCTTATGGGAGTTCTCGCAAGGCCGGGTGGTAACGCCGAAACACCGACATCATGGCCCAAAGGACGTACAAACACACCACCGAGGACATCCGGGAGCGCACCAGCCTCCCGCGGCACTTCATCGATAAGTGTAGCTCCAAGCTCTCCGATTTCCTTGACCCGTACCGCCAGTACGGCAATAATAATCAGCTCTTCTACAGCGACAACGGGCTGAAGGTATTCGATCACATCGGTCAGCTCAAACGCGAGGGGAAGACGATACCGGAGATCCGAGCAACCCTCGAGAACGAGCTGCGAAACCAGCAAGACGCTGCAAAATCGGATCGTAAAGCCTCGCAGAACCCCCCGAAAAACCGAAGAACGAAAACGGAAAAAAATACCGCCGATGACCAGCTCAAGACCCAACTTATCGAAGCCCTGCAGGAGTCCAACCGGCAGGTACAAAAGGCGAAAGACGAGGTCATCAAATCGAAGGATGAGACCATCTCTTCACTCCGGCAGAATCTCAAATTGATCACCGACGGTCGCGACCCGAAAGAGGTGCAACGGGAGCACGAGGAGAAAATCAAAGAGGCCGCCGAGAAGGAGCAGAAGATTAGAGAGTTGCAGAAGGAAAAGGATCGGCAGAAGAAGCGCGAGCGGCGTCGGCAACAACTGCTTGCAGAGCTGAAATCACTGGAAGGGAAGTGGTTCAAGAGCAGCCGCCGGCGGGAAATCATCGCCGAGCTGGAACGGCTTGATCGGTTGGACGCGAAGAAGGAAAGCACCGACGAGAACGGGAGTTGAACCCAGGCGCGGCGTGCACTTGGTAACCGATCATAGGGAGCGGTTTTCATACGAACAGAGTTGCTATTACCTTACGGCACCCTCGACGCCACCGCGCCCGTGACTAGTCAAGCGACCCTATGCCTACGCAGGAAACCTCGTAGTAGCGTTTAAGTCGTATCGTAGTAGCGTTTAAGAAACCTCGTAGTAGCGTTTAAGTCGTATCGTAGTAGCGTTTAAGAAACCTCGTAGTAGCGTTTAAATCCGGTTTCCGATAAACCGCTCAATCTCAATGGTTTATCGGAAAATCGCCGCGCTACAGAGCTATTACAGAGTTATGTAACAGAACACCACCAGAGAAAGCGCCGCCTGAATAATCCACGCCGGACCAGCCAGAGGACTGCTATAATACTACGTGAGATTGGTGGTGTGATATTTTCAATAATGGAATCAGAAAACCCCAACGAGGCAGTGACCCCAGAGCAAGAGCGATACATCGCAAGCGAGCTCAACCTCGCACGGCTCCCGTACTTTACCAGTTCGATTACTCACGCCAAGAAGCGTGACAGTCTTACGTACAAGCGGGTCTTTCAGGAGGATGATGAGACGTTGGAGATTCTCTGGAAGGTAACCGCAGATGTCGAGTACGGATATCCCGGTCCGTTTGCCGAGGCCGTTCACGCGGCGATTCTGGACATGGTGACCGAGGAGGGACTCCCGTTCGAGAATCCCGTTTCTTTCAGTTACTACAACCTCTGTGAACGGCTTGAGATAGAGCCCAGCGGGCCAAACATTGAGGAGATCTGGAACGCATTGTACGCAATTCGGACGGCCAATATCGTGGTAAAGAACTCGTTCGTCGACGGGGACGGGCGGCGACGGTCATTCTATCCGGATCCAGTCAATCTCTACGACCGCGTGATCGGATACGGAGAGACCATCCCAGAAACCGGCGACCGTGCAGGCGTAACGAGGGTATGGCTCTCCGATTTCTACCTGGACAGCCTCAACAGCGGAAACTTACGTCCGATCGATTTCGAGTACTTCAAGTACCTGCACAACAAAAGCTACGTGGCGACGAAGCTGTACAAACACCTCGGGTACCGATTTGCCGGTACCTTCAAGCACAACAATCCGTACGCAAAAGTAGACTACGACGACATCGTCTCCATTGGAGACATCAAACGCCGTCGATACCTCTCGCGCGTCAAGCAACAACTGAGTAGAACACACGAGGCACTGGGAGAAACTGGCTACATCGAGAAGGTCGATTGGGTGCAGGAGAAGAAGACGGACGGGCCGACCCAGTTTTTCATTCACTACTATCCGGGAGAGCGTGCCCGAGAGGAGTATCGAAACGGGCGACTCGAACTTGAAAACAAGTTCGACCTGCGGGCCCTCGCTCCTGGCACCCAGAGCAGGGAAGAGGGAATCACCGAGGACGCTGGAGAAGATGAGCATCCTGATACCGAGGACGCATCTGAACTCACCCGCGATCTTATAGAACTCGGTGTCAGCTCGCACCAGGCACAAAAGCTCGTCGATACCTTCCCGGAAGAGCGCGTCATTCGACAGCTCGACCACCTTGAGCACCTGAGTAGGAACGACAACACGCCGAATAAACCGGCGGCGTGGTTGGTGAGTGCAATCCGAGATGACTACTCAACACCAGAAGGATTCAAGACTCGCGAGGAGCGAAAGGCCGAAGAACAGGCCCGGGCCAAGGCCGCCGAGCGGAAACGGAAGAAGAAGCAGGAGGAGGAGCAAAGGCGACAGGAAGAAGAAGAACGGAAGCAAAATCTTGACGATAGACTCGCGGCTCTTCCCGAAGACGACCAGGAGGAGATAGAGGACGAAATTATGAGACGGATTCGGGAAGACAACGAGGAGCTCCTGCAGACCGTCTACAGGGGAGAGGAGATCGACCCGAAGTCACTTCCGTTCCGGCCTGATTACTACAATCACCTCGAACAACTGCTCAACGATCGCGACGACGTGGAGTGATTCCCCCACAGGACGCGCACATGTAGTCTCAAGGCTTGTAGGATGGAAGAGATGAAGGGAAGGTCATTTAGCCGCGAAACGGACGAGAGAGCGAAAATAACGCCGTCTGTGGCAGAATAAGGAAAACTCTCTCAAACGTTTCGGCAGAGAAGGCGCCTTCAGGAGGAGGTATAGCCGATTTGAGTCCCCAGGATGAGTTCCCGGCACACTACCAAGGACACCGATCCCACAGGCCACGTCCAAAACGACAACTCGGTAGTCCGATACGAAGTGTCACCCCACATGCATCCCTGCATGCTGGGCATGCAGAGGGAAATGACTACTGGTTATTGCTCCCAAGCCCTACGGCTTGGGGGATTACGGGCACCCGCCGTCGGGCGCTGATCGCGCCCGACTTCGACCCGCACCGACACCTCATGTCTGTCTCAGAAATGTGTCGGCTGCGGGTCTCGGCGCACCCCGAAAGACGGGCCGGTGCGCCTCCACCTGCGGGCCGAAGTCGGCCGCTCGGCCTCGGCTTCTGCTTCGCGCCAGCCTCCGCCGGCGCCGACGGCGGGGCACTACCCCTGACTGGTTCTACGACCTGTCTCACACGCGTCGGCCTGTATGCAAGGATAATTCTTCAGAAGGAGACGCTCTCACGCTTCTTTGATCGGACGACTCCCCGAATAACTATAATCTTTCGGCGCTCACGGGCCCCGTCAAGCCGTGCTCCACGCCTCATTTACCGGTAGGAAGGAGGGGGCGAGTGTCATCCGATCATGCGTCTCCGTTATTGCACGGTCTGGTCGGTGGGTTTTCACGCGCAATAACGGCAATTTATAGTCCATCCGCTGAGGGGACCTTTGCTACAATGGAAGACGGACTGTTCGTTGATAGATCGGCCGCCGGTCCTACCTCACTGCACCGGCCCGAACGTACCGGTCGCGGTGAAGACGAGCCTGCAGAATCGGTCTTGCGGCTCGTCTCGGATGAATCGGACACGCCGATTTGTTCGGTTCGTTGCGGGACGATCGGCGGCCGATGTGCCGAGGAGCAGTACAACGGAGACCCGCCTCGCGGTTGGCAAACGGCACGGGTGGGCCGGCGGGCGCCGGCCGTTTGAGATTGGCGTGTCTGACCTTCTTCGGCACGCCTATGTGATTGGCCAAACCGGGACGGGCAAGAGTACGACGCTGTATAACGTCGCTTTGCAGCTTATCGCTGCCGGGGAAGGAGTCGCGTTCGTTGACCCGCACGGGGAAGAGGCCGAGGCGCTTCTGGAGGCGATTCCCAGCTCCCGAATCCGCGACGTCGTGTACTTCAACCCCCAGGACGAGGCCCGTCCGATCGGGATCAATCTGCTGGAGGTCAGTGAGGGAAATGAGCACCTCGTTGCCGCCAGTGTCGTCGAGGTGCTCCGCGGGCTCTACGCCGACAGCTGGGGCCCGCGGATGGACTGGATCCTGTACAACTGCTTGCGGACGATCGCGGCCGCCGGAGGTACTGTGCTGGACGTGCCGCGGCTTCTTGCTGACCCGGACTTCCGAGGCCGCATGATCGAGCAAGTCCGGGATCCGGCCGTCGTGGCGTTCTGGCGCGAGGAGTTTGATGAGTACGGGAGTCAGTTTCAGACAGAGGCCATCTCTCCAATCCAGAACAAGGTGGGACGGCTCCGTGCGGATCCGGTACTTCGAGGCATCCTTGGACAGCGCCACTCGACCATCGACCCGCGCTTCATGATGGACGAGCGGCGCATTCTGATTGCCAATCTCTCCAGCATCGGGACGGCGGCGGCCGACATCCTCGGCTCGTTTCTGTCCACCTGGTTCCAAATCGCATCCTTAGGGCGAACGGGTCCACCCAATCAGGGCCCGGTTCCGTTTACGCTGATCCTCGACGAGTGCCACCGGTTCACCACCGAGCGGATTGCGACGATCCTCGCCGAGTCGCGAAAGCATGGCCTCGGCCTCGTGCTGGCCAACCAGTACACCGCTCAGCTGACGGGTGAAATCCAAGATGCCATCTTCGGAAATGTCGGCACGACCCTCTCTTTTCGGGTCGGCGGGGCCGACGGGCCGGTGATGGAACGTCACTTCGGAGGGGCCTTCCGGGCCGAGCAGTTTACCGAACTCGACCGGTTCGATGCTTACGTGAAAGGCGTCCGGGAGGGCCCCTCGACCGAGCCGTTCCGGGCGACGATGCTGCCGCCGATCGAAAACGACCGCGGGGGCGGCCGAAAGCAAACGATCATTCGCGAGTCGCGCCGGCGGTTTACCCGGGAGCGGGAGGTGGTCGAGCCAGGACTCTAACGGATGTCCCGGTGGCCGGAAGAATCCAGTCGGCTGCTATAATATGGCCCCACAATGGGCTTTCAAATCCAACCGCGAGATGTGAACATTATCCGCGCGGTGCGCCATCACCGGCTTCTGCGCTCCCGCAGCCACATCTTGCCGCTGTTCGGCGGGAGCCGGTACCTGCTGCGCCGGCTCAAGAAGCTCTTCGAGCACAGGTTTCTCTACCGGCTTCCGGGCCGCAGACCCCACGAGGAGGCCGTCTATGCCCTCGGGAACGAGGGGGCCGACCTGCTGAACCGCCGGTTTGGGCTTCCCCGACCGAGCGTCGACTATACCCAGAAAAACCGACGGCTCGGCCCCCGATTTATCGAGCACACGCTTCTGGTTTCAGACGTCACAGTGGCGATCGACCTGGCCTGCCGCCGGCGAGAGGACGCCTGGTTTATCTCCCAGCCGGAATTTTTTGAGGAACAGGCCCCGGAGCCCGCCCGAGACAAATACTACACAGTGGGCGGCCATCCGCTCCGGTGGCCTGTCTCATTTGAGCACGAGGGAAATCACTACCGAAAATCCATCGAGCCGGACCGGCTCTTCGGCATCGAAACCGAGGCTGGGGAAAAGCCGAACTGGTTTTTCCTGGAGGCCGACCGGCAGAACATGCCGGTCAAGAGCCGGGATTTGAACCGCTCCTCGATCTTCAAGAAGCAGCTCCAGTACTTCGCGTCGTGGAGCGCGGAGCAGGGCCCCAACCGCTTCGAGGAAGAGCTTGGTATCCGCAATGCCCGCGCTCTCTTTGTTCTTGCTACCGGCTACGACGGCGACAAGCGTCTCCGGCGGTGCCTGGAGGCCAGCGAGCACTTCTTCGAGGGGGACGGCACCGGGCTTTTTCTGTTCGTTCAGAAAGAGACGCTCCTCGGCGGCGAAGACCCGCTTACCGTACCGCTTACGTCCGGCCGCAGGAGCAAGAAAACGCTCCTTGGGTGACCCTCGCCCTCTTTTTGCTCAATTGCGCCCGCTTTTGAATTTGCATCCGAGCTGCATATTGGGCGAGGTGGCCGCAGCCGGGAAGGGGGGATAGATTTTCTACCAGCACGGCTTTGTTCAACCCCCCCAACATACTTCGCGTGTGATATTTCTAACTTGGTTCCTTATTTTTTGATTGAATAAACAGCAGGAAGAATCCACGTAACTATCGTCCCTCATCGATTCCACACCTCCGATGGAATATCGAGTCGTTCCCTTCAGCGCTGACATCAAAAGCCACGAGGGTGGTGAAGATGCCGCGGCAAACCTCCAGAGCTTAATCGAATCGATGGCCGAGGACGGCTGGGAGTTCGTCGACTTCGAGCAAATACAAACGTATCAGGCCGGGTCGAGCGGGTGCTTTGGATTTGGCGAGACCGAGCCTCAAACCTTTACGATCACGATGGTCATTTTTCGGAAATGAGAGACCTGCTTCTTTTTGCCATCCGGTGCTACTGGCGCTTCTTTCCGGAGAAGTGGCGGGGACAATGCATCTTCCGGATAACGTGCTCACACCACGTCTACGAGACGACACGCACTCGTGGGGCTCGGGCAGGGATGCGCGCCCTGATCGATCGTCTCCGTAAGTGTCGACCCGGATATACCGTCTATTCAGAAGGCAATGTCTTGCGCGTGAGGCTTGCTGATGGCTCGTCGATCGATGAAAGCGAGGCAGCCTCCCACGTGCTCGCCCCATACCGAGACGCCGCAGAGCGGCTCCAGGCGTCTCTCAACGGTCGTGATGATCCCGGCCCAAGTGCCGCTACTCCGCAAACGGCGACAGCACGAAGATGACGATCCGCAGCGAAAAAAAGTCCGGCCGGTCGACCGGCACCCACTCGGGCCTGAATTTGCTGAGTGCATACACCAGCGGATCCCCGACCGCTACAATCAGCGAAAAGAATGCCGCAATCAGCCCGACAAGCGGGACGGACATCGACGAGAGCCACGCGGCCAAAAGCCCGACCGGAAGAAAGAAGAGAAGATACGCAACCGGCAGCATCACCATCATCCGCAGGGCCTCCCCTACGTTATCGGTAAAAAGCATCAACGTCCCCCAGACAATGCCTGCCCCGACGCCCCGGAGGGCGTTGTGCCACAGGGTTTCCTGCCAGAAAACCTCCGAGAGGTGTTCTGAGAAGTTGAAATCTTGCGCCACGGCTCTCTCGTTTCGATGCTCAAAAGCGGCGATGGGGAAGTGTTGGCTTCTTGTGAATTTACACGCACAAAAAAAATTACCGCCGCGTGGCCGAGTTGCAAGCGCTAGGCGATCGTGTACATGCCCTCGTCCTCCTCGTCGAGCGAGATCCAGATCCGATCGAAGACCGTTTCGGCGGAGAGCGTCTCGAAGGTCGTACACCAGAGCATCTGTAGCCCCCGGCGGGCCTTCCGGGGCAGGGAGGAGGCCGCCTCGCGCATGTTCTGGATTCGCTCCTCAGAGGTCGTGACAATCAGGGCTCGAAATGAGTCAAACGGCTCCTCGGTCTTGAAGTCTTCGCTGTAGCCTTCGAAGCCGCCGTCCGCTAGGTAGCCGATGTAGAATCGGATCATCTTCAGGACGCCTTTCTGGGGGTTTGAGAGCGTCTCTGTGCCGCGATCGGCCTCCAGGAAGAAGAGTGCCGGGCTACCCGCTTTTTCCAGGCAGAAAGCCGCGTCCGGCGTGTGGGGAATGCGCTCCTCCGGGTTCTGAATTCCGAAGGTAGCGTCCCGGACGTATTTGCGCACTGTCCCCGACTCCTCCTTCGTGCCGTAGTACTCGGGGATGAAGCCCCGCAAGTCTACGGGCCCTTCCTCGGTTCCAAGCTCCAGCGCAATCCGGACGTCGTTGAGCCGAATGTGGTGACGCATGAAGTAGTAGTCCTTCGGCGTCTTCGTGGAGGGCGTCCATAGGAGATCCTCGACGTCCACCCCGAGCCGAGACGCGACGAGCCGCGCGCCTTCCCGGGCAATCCGAAAGATGCGCTCCGGGATGTTTATGATCTCGAACGGCTCGACGAGCTCCTCCTCGATCAGCCGCCGCAGCCGGCGGTTCCGGGTCGTTTCCGACGGAAAGTGGAGCCTCTGGATCTGGGAGGCGCTCAGGTACTTGTACCGGTAGACGCTGTGGACGACCCGAATATCCCGGTCGGTAATCTTGGGCGAGGGCATGGTCAGTAGAGGTCTTGCGGATCGTCAAGATCGGCAAACGGGTCTGTCGGCACGTCCGCGTCGCCAGCGTCCGACGCGGCCGGGCTGCTATCGTAGTCGGATCCGGCCTCGGCAACTTCGGTGGCTCGATCCGCCTTGTCTCGGCGCGAGTCGGCGATGATTTGATCCTTGACGGCCAGGTCTTTCTCGAAGCTCTCTAGGGTCGCAGTCACCTGCATCGGGAAGGCATGTGTTCCGACCTTCGCGAACGACTCCCCGACGCCCAGCGTCACCAGCTCCTCCGGATCAACTGTCTGACGTCCCGGCACATCGTCCCGGATGCACTCCCGGCTTATGCGATTGGCGTCGCGCCGGCTGACGAGAAAAGAAACCAGCGTATTAGCGTTGCCGAAGATCTCCCGCACCAGGTCGGTGGAGATCTGTCCGGTCTGCTGATGGGCGAGGGTGAGGGGAAGCCGGTACTTGCGGGCCCTCGACAGGAGCTTCTCGTAGGAGACGTTCGCGTGGGCAGTGAAGCTGTGAAACTCGTCGAGGTAGACGTAACACCGCCGGCGGTCGCTTTCCGGAACGTCGGCCCGGCTGACGGCCGCCAGCTGGAGCTCCGACATGATGAGGCCGCCGAGAATCCGGCTTACGGCCTCGCCCAGAAGGCCGTCCGAGAGGTTGCAAAGCAAAATCTTTCCGGAGTCGATGACCTCCCGAAAGTCCAGTCCTTGCCCCGACCGACACAGCACGTTGCGCACGCTCCGCGGCCGAATGAACTTCGCGAGCCGGGTGAGAATGGGGACGTGAGCGTTCGAGGGAAGCCCCGGGTACGTGCTCTTCCAGAAGTGCTTTGTCTGCTCGTCTTCGAGCCGGCTGATCACCTGTTTGCGATAATGGGGATTCTCCCGATCTAAGAGCCTCGGGATGTCCAGCAGCGTCGTATCAGGAAGCTCTACTAGGGCGTAAATCGTCTGCCGAAGGATCTGGTTGATCCGGGCCGAGCCGCTCTCCATAAGGCGGGTGAGCGAGGTGAACACCGCTTCTACCTTGCGGTCGATGTCGTCGCCGGGATCTCGGTGCAAGGGATTGAAGGAAAACCGGCAGCGTTCGTCGGCCGGGTTGAAATAGATCACGTCGTCCCGCCGACGCCTCGGAATGTGTGGGAGGAGATCCTGCTCGATCGTCTCCGCCTCGGGGGTCAGAAACGCCACGCCCTGGCCGTCGGTGATGTCCTGAAAGGCCAGCCACGTAAGCAGGGTCG
>NZ_JBDGQQ010000094.1:0-15360 GCF_042218895.1 Salinibacter sp.
TTCCGGACACGTTGATGTCTAGGGAGGGGGATGAGGACCAGTCTTCTGGGAGCTAGCAGACCGTCCCCATCAGTCCTCGACGTGCACGGCGAAATCCCCGTCGGTGTCGACGACGACCTGTTCCCGGTGCTTGGTCTGGAGGAGGCGCCCCGTGTGATCTGGTTGAACAGGATACTCGCGGTGCCCTCGGTCGATTAGCACGACGAGCTGAATGCTGCGTGGCCGGCCGTACTGGAGAATTGCGTCGAGGGCTGCACGGGCGGTGCGACCCGTGAAGAGAACATCGTCAACAAGGATGACATCCCGATCCGTCACGTCAATGTCGTGCGGTGGGGGCGTGGGAGGGTCAAGCCCGGGACGGTCGTCGCGGAAGGGGGTAACGTCGAGTTCATAGGCGTCAATGCCAATTCCCTCGATGTCGCCGACCTCCTCCGCCACGGTGTGGGCAAGCGGCACGCCACTCCGTTCGATGCCGAAGATTTCAATCGAGTCGGCGCCGCGGTTGTGCTCGATGATCTCGTACGCTAGGCGCCGGAGCGTGCGTTGAACTCGCTCCGGGGACATGATGAGTGTTTGGCCCATCTCAGACTCGGGTCGTATCTGGATTCTGAACGACATGCACCAACCACCTCCTTCCCCAGCCCCTTCAATCTCTGCTCCAATCCCGGTCGGGCTGAGTGGCCGACGGGTCTGATTCGCAAACCCGCCGGTCCCCACCTGAATTTTATGATACTGGTTCGCTCGGTCTTCCCCAAACCCACAGCGTTTCTTTGAGTCACGAATGGGAAATAGCCAGAACCTCGCGCTTTTCTGGAAGACGGTAGTCGTCAGTAGAGCCCGACGCAGAATCTGCCTCGCTGCTTCCCCCAACAGAGAACTTCAAAAGAGCAACCATCCGGCAGAGTCGCTGCCGGCGAGTCGCCTCCCGGTGGCTGGGCCGGGACGAGTATTCGCCGAGGTAGCGATACGCATGGCGTTTCGCCACCCTGCGAAATCCTCGCCACCACGGTTTGAACATCGACCATTTCCCCTCCATGGTATTGCAACGCGCGTCGCCTTCGGGGATGTAGAGTTCCTCGTGGTCGACACTTTGGTGGCTCTAGGCTCCTTCAAAAGCCGGGATCCCCTAAAATCATCGGTGTCGATCCGGCCTCCGGGCTCGACGTGCCGAACCGCCGATCGGGCCAGCGTTTGCTGGGTCATGTCCAGTTGCAGGTCCAGCACCCGACCTTGGCCGCCCCGTTCTGCCCGCGGCACCGCAGGCGGGCGGTCGGACGACCAGCTTCCGTGTCCTTGCCTGGAGAGGCCCCGTGCTCTGGGCTCGCGAGTGATCTTCGATGCAGGTCTACCGCTTTGGGAACCGTCCTCTCGGGAACCGCCCCCTCTCCAGAGCACAGGCTTCGACCTTTCTGGACGAGGGGTAAGGTGCCCATCGTCAGCCTCCACCTCTCCAGTTAGAACCTGACACCACTGGTCATAACGCTGGAAATCGCTTCTTGCATCGTGGGGGCCATCCGGTGAACCGTCTCGCGCGTGCGGCGCAGGTCCTTCGCAATCGAGGTGGTCGACTGTCCCTCGCCCATTTCCCGCAAGACGTAGATCCACTTCGAGAGCCGGACCTTCGAACTTTCCAGAAACGTCCCGGCGCGGTTGTTGAACCACCGGTCGCACTCCCGGTGCTCGTAACGCCTCAGCGAACTGAGGCAGTCCTAGTCCTGAACCGCCACGCTCGAGAATCCGCACCTTACGCGCCGGGGACCATCGGACCCCCGCAGCGCCCGCCGGGCCTCGGCGCAATCCTCAGCGTCGGGCAAAGACGACTCCTCGCTCAAGGCCATCTCGGCGAAGCAAATCGGTGAACTGTCCCGAGTGAAATATGGACACCAAATACGAACTGATTATCCCTACACGAGAGCGACCTCGCGTTGTGGGCATAGGATGGCCGGCGCCGCTCGGCCGCGCAAGCCAGCGCCGCGCCGTTGTTCTTCGTCAAATTACCAGCGAAAAGAAGACGTCCCTCGAACGAACCGGGGCATCGCGCCGTCCGTACACATCGTGAGATAACGCTTACCAGCCCCCGACAGCATGACGGAGGTTCGCTCCTACAGCGACATTGACAACTTAGCTGAGCGGCTGCGGGACGTGCCGTACGAGTCCATCCTGCGCACCATCGGGCGCGTGGCCGAGCGGGAAGGCATCGAGGCGTACGCCGTGGGCGGCATGGTGCGCGATGTACTCCTGGGCCGGGCCACCACCGACCTCGACTTCGTGACTGTGGACGCGGGCACTGGCATCGAGCTGGCCGAGGCGGTGGGTGAGGAGCTGGGCGGCCGCACCGCACACGTCTACCCTAAGTTCGGCACCGCCGCAATTCGCATCCCGGCCGAGGAGGCGCTGCCGGAAGAACATCCGGACGACGCCCTCGAACTGGAGTTCGTGGCCGCCCGGAAGGAGAGCTACCGGTCCCACTCCCGCAAGCCGGAGGTGGAGGCCGGCACGCTGGAGGACGATCAGTACCGCCGCGACTTCACGGTGAATGCAATGGCAATCCACCTCGCGCCGGACCGCTTCGGCGCCCTCATCGACCCGTTCGACGGACGGCGCGACCTGGAGCGGCAGACGATCGACACGCCCCTCGACCCGGAGGAGACCTTCGAGGACGATCCCCTCCGTATGATTCGGGCCGCGCGGTTCGCCGCGCAGCTCGAGTTCCGGGTGTCCGACTGCGTCTTCGACGCCATGGGCACCCAGGCGGAGCGTGTCGAGATCCTCAGCCAGGAGCGCATCACGGAGGAGCTCCACAAGATTCTGGAGGCCGACACCCCGTCCATCGGCTTCAAAATTCTGGAGGCGTCCGGTGTGCTGGAACACTTCATGCCCGAACTGCAACGGCTGAAGGGCGTCGACGTGGTTGACGGCCGCGATCATAAGGACAACTTTTACCACACGCTAGAGGTGCTCGACAACGTAGCCGAGCGCACCTCGGACCGCCCGGCAGAAGAGACGCGCTGGCTCCGCTGGGCGGCTCTCCTCCACGACATCGCCAAGCCGCAGACCAAGCGGTTCGACCCCGAACAGGGCTGGACCTTCCACGGCCACGAGGACGTGGGCGCCCGCATGATCCCGGACCTCTTTCGCAAGTGGCGCCTGCCCACCGACGAGCGGATGGACTACGTGCAAACCCTCGTGCGCCTTCACCTCCGCCCCATCGCGCTGGCGGACGAGAAGGTGACCGACTCCGCCGTGCGCCGCCTCCTCTACGAGGCCGGCGACGCCATCGACGACCTCATGACACTGGTGCGGTCGGACGTAACCTCGAACAATCCAGACCGGCGCCGTCGCTACCTGGAGGCGTTTGACCGGGTGGAGGAGAAGATGCGAATCGTGGAGGAGAAGGACCGCCTCCGCAACTTCGAGCCGCCGGTGGACGGCTACGAGATCATGGAGACGCTCGACATCGAGGAGGGCGTGGCCGTGGGCATCGCCAAGACGTGGATCCGCGAGGCCATCCTCGACGGCGAGATTCCCAACGAGCACGACGCGGCGTTCGACTACCTCATGGAGATCAAGGACGAGGCCCTCCGCCGCGGCGCGCTGTTTGAGGCGATGCAGGACCGGCTGGAGGGGCCGGAGAACCGCGCGCTCGGGGCGATTAAGGAGGTCGTCTTCGAGGACCCGGACCTGCCGGAGGACCGACAGGCAGCGATCGAGTACCTGGAGGCGGTGAAAGGGGAGGTGCTGTCCGGCGACGAGGACGCAGAGGGCGGCTCGGAATAGTAATCACATGGTGTCGCCCATCCGGGCAGTGAGGAACGCCATGCACCCCTCCCGCGCCCCGTCCACCGTCGCGTCGATCCCCGATTCGACGGCCCGCCGCATCGCGTCGTACGTCCGTGGCGGGGCCACCTCCCCAGCCCGGTGCAGCAGCCGGAGGTAGGCGCGTCCGGGCCACTGCTCGTCCACCAAACACATCGCGAACAGCGTCCCGTCCGGTGCGAGGACCTGCCCGAGCGCCGCCACGTGCCCCGTCACGTCGTCGAACAGGTGGAGCATGCCCATCGAGAGGATTGTATCGATACACCTGGCACGAAGCGGCAGGTCATTGGCGTCGGCCTGCAGCAGCGTGATCGAGGATGGCAGCGTGCCGCCCGCACGGTCCGCGATGCGGTCCCGGGCGGCTTCGAGCATGCCGAGTGACCGGTCTACGAGGAGGAGCGGACGGTCCGCGTCGGCGTAGGCCCCGGCGGTAAAGACGGCGGACCCGGCGCCCGCGTCGAGCAGCAGCCCGTCCCCCGACGCAACGGCCCGGCGCGCGAAGGCGCGATACCGCTCCGGGGAGGCGCCCCAGAGCAGCCGGTTGTAGAGCGCACTGCCCACGACCCGGTCGTAGGCCGCGGCGCGGGCATCGTAGCGGGCGCCCTCGGCGTCGGGCGGCAACGCGGACCAAATTCCGGGCCGCGCCTCCCTGAGCGTGGCTTCCGAGGGGACGAGATCGTTGAGCATCTGTCTCGATCGTCCCATTCAGAGCCCCATTTAGGAAGTGCGAGGAGGGATGCCGAGATGGTTTATGCTTCCAGACCGCGCTGGTTGGAAGTGACCAGCCGTCTCACGGAGCTGTAACTGGTCTGGTTGTGTCAAACCCGGACTCGACCAGTCGATGCTAATTCACGAATCTTCACCACCCCCTAACAGAAATCCCTTGACACCCCGGGGCCGATTTTTGTATGTTGTCTTTTAATACACAGTGCCAGAAATAGCTCGCTCCCATCGTCGCGGGGCGGGCTTTTCGTATGTTGTCCCCACCTGGAGAGGCCTCTCCGAACAGGACGAGATTCCCGAGTCGGCCCCTGAGGCCCGTCTATGCCCGAAATCGACGCCGTCCGGCTGAATTTCAGCGCCCAGAACCTGCTGCTGCTCAACGTCACGCTGGGCGTCATCATGTTCGGCGTCGCGCTGAACCTGACGGTCGAGGACTTCAAACGGCTCGCCCGCCATCCCCGTCCGGCCCTCATTGGGGTGTGCGCCCAGTTTCTCCTCCTGCCGGCGGTCACGTTTCTGCTGGTGTGGGTCCTGCAGCCGCGCCCGAGCATTGCCCTCGGCATGATCCTGGTGGCCGCCTGCCCCGGCGGCAACATCTCCAACTTCATGTCCCTGAACGCGGAGGGCAACACGGCCCTGTCCGTCACCCTGACCGCCGTCGCCACGGTCGGGGCCGTCGTCCTCACCCCGCTGAATCTGTCGTTCTGGGGCGGGCTCTACCCCCCGGCGGCCTCCATTCTCACGGGCGTGGACGTGTCCTTCGGGCGCGTCTTCAAGACCGTGACGTTCATCCTCGGCGTGCCCCTCGTCCTGGGCATGACCGTCCGGAGGCTCGCCCCGGAGCGGGCACAGCAATGGAGCCAGTGGATGCAGGGGCTCTCGATCCTCCTGTTTGCGGGCATCGTGCTGTTTGCACTGTGGGCCAATTTTCGGTACCTCGTGGGGTACGTGGGCGTTGTGTTCGACCTGGTGCTGATTCACAACGCCCTTGCGCTGGCGGCCGGGTACCAGTTTGCCTACTGGACCGATCTACCGACCAATGACCGGCGGACTCTCGCCCTGGAGACCGGCATCCAAAACTCGGGGCTGGGACTGATCCTGGTGTTTAACTTCTTCGACGGCCTCGGCGGCATGGCGGTGGTGGCCGGGTGGTGGGGCGTGTGGCACATTGTGTCCGGGCTCGGGCTCTCGTTCTACTGGCGCTCTCGACCGGTTCCCCTCGTCTCTCCCCGGCAGCCCTAAACAGTTGCGTGTCTCACCTTCCACAGCCCCCATGAAGCGTCTCTTCTACCATCTCGTGGCGGCCCTCGTCCGCGCGACGAGCTGGGTCATGTTCAGTCGTGTCGAGGTGCGCAGGCTGGACCGCGTGTCGTGGGACGAGCCCTGTATCGTATCCCCAAACCACCAGAACGCCTTCCTGGACGCCCTGCTCGTAGGGATCATGGCGTCGGTGCCGCTCACCTTCCCCAGCCGGGCAGCCGTCTTCGGCACGCCGTTCGACTGGTTTCTGGAGGCCCTGCACATGGTGCCCATCTACCGGCGACGAGACGGGTTCGACAAGCTGCAGCAAACCAAAGACATCCTTGCCCAGCAGCGGGACCAGCTTTGTCAGGGCCGGTCCCTCGTCATGTTCTCCGAAACGAAACACGCGCACACCTACTACCTGCGCCCGCTGAGCCGAGGGAGCGCCCGGCTGACCCTCAAGACCCAGGAGGCGACCGACCGGCCCGTCCAGCTCGTTCCTGTTGGGATCAACTATTACAATCTTTGCCGGCCCGGCTTCAAGGTCTCGATCGTCTTTGGCAAACCCCTCCGCGCCTCCGAGTACATGGAGCGATATCGGGAGAACGAGGCCGTGTGCGTAAACGACCTGCGCGACGACTTGGCGACGGCGATGAAGGACTGCCTGCTGGTGCCCGAGAAGACCGACGAGTACCACAATCGGGTCGACCGCATCAACCGGAAGAACGAACACCTGCCCTTTCCGGAGGTGAAGCAGGCCCTCAAAACCCCAGACGACCTAGCCCCGAAGGGCGAGCATCGACCGGGACTGGAGACACTGGCCCGAGGCATCAATTTTTTGAATGCAGGGCCGCTGTGGCTCGCGGCCGCGCTGATGCGCTGGGTAGACGAGCCCCCCTTCACCGCCTCCCTGAAGTTCGCCGTTGGGATGTTCGGCGTGCCCCTCTGGTGGATCGGGCTGTTTGCCCTGCTGGCGGGAATCGGTGGTTGGATCGTCGGGGCGGTGGTTGTAGCACTGGCAGTGCTGACGATGGTTCTCCACGTCTTCCTCGTCCGCCTTTCGAATCCGCCTCATCCCCCGGTCGACTGATCCGCTCCTGAATGCGCAGAGATCGTCGTCAGGATGGGCCGCAGGGGAGCAAACATCAGTCTCGTCCGGAGACATCTTCGTCGGTCGGTCCTTGCCCGTCGTAGGCCGCGATGAACTCATCAAGCCGATCGGGATCCTCAGCGCCGGGCAGGGGCCGGGTGGCGGTCTCGCACACGGCATCCACGCCGAGCTTGTCGCAGATAAGATCGGAGACGGACTCGGCCATCTGCCGGTAGGTCGTAAGCTTGCCGCCGACGATGCTGAGGAAGTTGTCGACGCCATCGGCAGCGTGGTCGAGCGTCGTAAAGCCCCGCGAGATGCCGCGCCGGTCGCTCGCCTGCTCGTCGGGAGCGTAGAGTGGCCGCACGCCCCACCACGTGCGGATCGTTGGGGCGTCCGCGACGGGGGGGAGCATGGTCGCGCACTCCCGAACGGACGTTTCAATCTCCCAGTCGGCCTGCTCGTAGTCGTCTGGGTCCGCCACCGGCACGCTCGTGGTCCCGAGCACCGCCTCCTCCTCGTGTGGCACGACGATGTCTCCGTCGTCGGGGTTGCGGCACCGATTGAGCGCCGGCCCAAGGCCCTCGTACGCCACAGAGACCATCACGCCGCGGGAGGGAGCCATGCCCACCTCTATCCCTGCCATCGACGCGACCCGACCTGCCCAGGCGCCCGAAGCGTTGATGACATGATCGGGCTCAACCTCGGCCCCCACCTCGCCCCCAACCAGAGCTCGCTCCACCCGCCCGTCCTCGACGACCATCTCCTCCAGGGGCGCGTGCGGGTGGACGGTCGCTCCGTGGCCTTCAGCGTCGGCGGCGTTGGCCGCACAGAGCCGCGAGGGATACACGACGCCGTCGGGCACCCACATTGCAAGCTCCACCTCGGCCGTGAGGTCCGGCACGTGCGCCCGGACCTCCGTCCCGCTGAGCAGAGTCGTCTCGATCCCAATCTCGTCACAGGCGGCCCGCTTCTCGTCGAAGTATTCCGGGTCATCTTCTGCTAGCTGGACGAACAGGCCCCCCGTGTCTCGAATGCACGCCCCCGCGATGGAGCGAAGGATTCGGTTTTCTGCGATGCACTCTTCGGCTCCTACCCGGTTGGCCTCGGCGTACCGGGCTCCGCTGTGCAGGAGGCCGTGCGAACGGCTGGACGCGCCGCTGGAGAGCCCGTTCCGCTCTACGAGCATTACGTCGACCCCGCGGAGCGCGAGGTCTCGGGCGATGCCCGTACCGGTGGCTCCGCCTCCGATGATCAGTACCGTGGGAGAGTGCATCATCCGCAGCGCGGGCAAACAGACGGGAGACCGGTGATGGGCCCTTCAGGGAAACCTGTTGCCAAGACCTGGCCCCACCCAAGGCCAATTCCTAAACCAGGAAGCGGCAAGGGTGCCTGAATTCTTCACAACTGAGTACGTAACCTTAGCCTTGGTGCGTACACCTGTCTGGCCGAGAAGAGTTGAGAATGCCGCGTAATAGGATGTGACGTTGTAGCGGAATCTTCCTCCCACTGTCCCTGCTCCTACGTTGGACTCGCCGGGTGGACGCGTCCGCCGTCCCGCGGTGCTATCTTCAACAGAAAAGGCCCGCTCCACGATCGGAGCGAGCCTTCACGTCTTTCACCAATTGGCGGTGCGTCTCAGGGATTCTGCGACGCACTGCGCGCCATTAAAGCGTGCCATTGGTCTCGTTGGCCGGGGAGGCGTTAAGGGCACTGAGGCCCTTTTCCGTCTGCTCGGTCTCATATTCGATGGTTTGACCCTCGCGCAGATCGTCGCCGGTGGTCATGCCCGCAATGTTGTTCGCGTGGAGAAATACGTCCTCACTCCCGTCCTGAGGCTCGATGAAGCCGAATCCGCGGGAGGTATCGAAGAACTTAAGCTTGCCCTTTTGCATGTAGGTGTACCTGGTCTGTATTTGGAATGCCTCACCTCTGGGTGGCGACCCGACAACGAGACGAAAACGTCTACTCGGCGGAGCGACACTACGTGATGACGCGTGTTGATGTATGGTGTGCACCCGCCAGCGCACTCGCGGTTCCTTCAGAAGAGCTCTCTAGCCCCGCATTCACGGAGTCGCCTTCTGCGCATCCCGCCGACGGGGCCTTCAGCCGCTTGCATACTTCCGAACTCCTGCCGCCTTCACCATCAGGTCGAACAGGTCGGTGTTTCGGGTGAAGTGCCCGATGGCCTCGCTGCCGGGGCCGAGGGCCGCGAGCTCCACATAATCGGACGTGTGGTCGCCCCCCAACCAGTTGACGGACGTATAGTTGGCCTGAATGGCGCCGAGGAGCAGGTCGGGCGCGCTCTTCTCGCGGTAGGCAGCCTGGTACTCGCCCCGCAGCGCGTCCTGAATCATTTCCGCCTCATCGCGCCGGATCGGGAACTGCCACGCTTCCTCCACCCGGTCTTGGATCTGACGGTAGGTGCTGTTCTCGTCGAGTTCCGATAGGATCCAGCTGTTGGTGTACTGGAAGTCGGCGATCCGGTCGAACATCTTGTTCGAGTCCGAATACCGGTCCCCGGCGGCGTTGACGCCCGGATTGGCGTTGCCGTGGTCGGTGGTGATGATGACGAGCGTATCGTCCCGTCCCTCCACAAAGTCGAGCACGCGCCCAATGGTCTCGTCGAACTCGATCTGATCGTAGATGAGACCGCCGGTGTCGTCCTCGTGCGCCCCGTGGTCCACGCGCCCGCCCTCAATCTGCAGGAGGAAGCCGTCGTCGTTCTGGTCGAGGCGCTGGAGGGCCGCGTCCGTCATTGCAGGCAGCCGGGGCACCTGCTCCTGATGCGCCGGGATGTTCTGATGATCGAGGACGTAGGGGAGGTGCGTGTTGTAGAAGGTCCCCAGGATCGATCCTTCATGCCCCCAGTAGCTCAGGTCCTGTTTCGACCGGGCCACCGTGTAGCCTTTGTCCTCAAAGTCCTGGTAGAGGTCTCTGCCGTCGCCCCGTTGGTCGGGATCGAAGTGGCGCTGCCCCCCGCCCATCAGCACATCGTATTCGCGCTCCAGGTACTGCGCAGCGATCTTGTCTTCGCTCCACCGTGCGGGCATGTTGATGCCAAAACCCGCCGGGGTGGCGTGCGTGATGCGGGTCGTGGTTACAAGCCCGGTCCCGCGGCCGGCGTCGCGGAAGATCTGGAGGATCGTCCGGTACTTTTCTCCGTCCTGGCTCATGTTGAGCGTCTCGTTGAACACGCGGTGCCCGGAGCCCCAGGCGGAGGCCCCCGCTGCGGAGCCGGTCACAATTGAGTTGGCCGCGGCCATGTCCATGAGGCCACGGTTCACGCGCCCTTCCTCGTAGAGACGTATCCAGTTTGAGGGCCGTCCCTTCTGGCGACGCAGGTGCAGGTCGGCCATCGTGAGGGTGCCGGCGCTCATGCCGTCGCTCACCAGGAAGATGACGTTTTTGGCGTCGCCCGGGGCCTCCACGTCCGTCGTGTCGGTGCGAGACTGTCCGTTGGCCGTGCCGGCAATCCCCCCAGCACCGAGGCCCAATGCGGACAGGGCTCCTGTTTTTAGAAAGTCACGGCGGGAGGGCGCGTCGGATGCAGATGAGGAGTCGTGGTACGAATCACTCACAAGACGGATGGGGAGATTAGTAGGGTGCGTCCGTAGTTTAGAAAGGCCTAAGAGGGCTACAAAGATCCGAGGCTCTCTCGTTCGGCCGAAACGGATTACGAAAGCATGATTTCCCGGCTCGAAAACGGACTCACCTCGTCGCCTCAGTCAGAATTCGGCGCAGCTGCCCGGCCTCGGTCACGCGCCGCCCCATCAGTCGGCCGATGAGGAGCTCTTGAAGCCCTCCGTTCCGAAGATCATGGCCGTGACGACAAACAGGTGGGACGGGGCGGTCGCTAGCCGCCGGGGGAGGAAGTGCGAGGGATCGGTGGAGGGTCGTGCGCGCCTCCTCTGCCGCGTCGCGTCCCACACGCTATGCCCAGCCCCTGCTGCGCCCCGACCGATGCAGGGGGGCGACTAGCCCGACTTTCTGTACGCGCACAGGAGGGCCGCATCCTCATCAGACCCGAAGCGTCGGGCGCCCTCCAGCCACAGGCCCTCTACTCCTCCTGTAGGAATTTATCGAGGCGAACGACGTTCGTATCGGAGACAAACATGACCCCTGAGCTCTTCTCGAAGAGGGGCGTGAGGCCGTCCACGATGGTCTGAATCGTCTCCTCGCCGCCAACGGCGAAGAACATGACCAGGCTGTCGCGGTCGTTGAAGAGCAGGCGTCCCTCGTGGAAGCCGTGCTCGCCGCGACCCGTCACGTTGTGGTGGATGGTGTATCCGCTCACCTTCGACTCGTCCAGGAGGTCCCTCACGAACGGCTCTTTCTCGCCCCGGACGATGATCTCGATCTTCTTGAGTGGATGGAGGGTGTGCTGCGTTTCGTCGTTGGTTGGGTCGTCGCTCATGGCAGTTGGGGGGTTGTTCGACGTGCAGTGTCGGCGGGGATGCTACTCCGGTCGGGACGCGGGGCTGACGTGCGCCGGCGGGTCCGCCGCGGATTGTGGAGCAGCGTGGGGAGCCCAGTCCTCATCAGGGCGGTAATGCACGAACGCATCGTCCCGCTCCGGGTCCATGACCGTAAGGCGCAACCACTCGTGGTCGAGGAGCTGCCCGAGCGTGGCGTGGCGCTCGATGATGGTGTCGACCCGTTCGACCGGGGCCTGGACGACGGCCGTGAGGCGCAGGGGCCGATGGTACACGTGTTCGTCGTCGGCCCGCAGGGACTGCAGCGGAAGGCCACTCATGAGGTCTCCCCCGTTGCCCTGCACCACGCCGAGCTTGCCCACCACGTTCTGCGTAACCTTCGAGCCGCTGCCGTAGGCCGCGTTGTCGATCGTAGAGAAGTAGTACTGCGTATTGATCCACTCTCCCACCACCAGCGGCCCCGTCATGATGTTCTCCAGGGCCGTGCCGTCCTCGTCCGCCGTCCAGTCGTAGGAGTGGAGGAAGCACCGCCCATTCAGATCCAGGTCGCGGGTGAGCTCTCGGGGCCCGATAATGAACGCGGCGTTCCCGGCGAGGCCCCACTCTGGACGCGTCTCCGCCCAGTCGGCCGCCCGGCGCTCCGTCTCCTGCACGGCCGCCGCCGGGCGGCCCTCATCGACCGTCGTGTTCAGCGTGCGGACGCGCTCGGTGGCTGCGTCGGCCTGGGCCGCCCGCAGATCCCGGCGCAGGCGGTCGAGGGCCTCCGGCGGCACGGGGGGATCGTTCTCGTCTACGAAGAGCGTGATCTCATCGGTCGTGGTGTTGTGCTGGCCGGCCAGAAAGACGGTATCCGCTGGAATGTCGATGCCGCGCTCGCGCAGTTCATCCTGCACCGCCTCGTCATTGCAGATTGTCGCGAGCACGCGGGCATTGGGGCCGCCCGGATTGCCAGCGCAGGCGCCGCAGTCGAGGCTCGACTTGTAGGGGTTGTTCGGCGTCTGGCTGCCGTGGCCGGCGAAGACGACGATCGGCGCGAAGGTGTCCGTCCACCCCATCAGCCGGAACGCGGCCTCGGCGTAGAGCACCTTCGCCTCGTGTGAGAGCCCGACCGGCAGGGCCTTCGGGTCGTCCACGTCGGCGGCGGGCACGCGGTCCACGGTCGGCTCACAGAAGACGTTCGGGCCGGGAAGCCAGTCCTCCACGGTTTCGCCAAGCCGGAAGAGGCCGGACGGAAGAAGCGTGCGGGCGGCCAGGGATCCACCAAACAGGCCCCCGCTCCCCTCCACGAAGCCGAAGGCGGCAGCCACGTTGGCCTTCAGGGTCGTGATGAGCTTGCGCCCAGTCCGCTCCAGATTCGCCCACCAGTCGTAGCGATCGGCGTCCGCCCGCCCGTTCGTTCCTGGTCGCTCGACAATCTGGTGCTTCGGGTCCACGATCGGGGGGCAGGACTTCACCCGCTCCTCGGAGTCGTAGGGCCGATGCTGCATCGGGATCCCGAAAAACCCGGCGTAGCCGTGCGTCTCGTAGTTCCCCTGCTGCTCGACATGGCGCCGAATGACCTCCGATCGTGTATCGATGCAGAACACCAGCTGCGCGTCCGGCCGCGCCGTCTCCTCCGCGTTCCGCGTCGGGCCGGCCGTCTGCCGAAGATCATCTAGCAGCCGCGAGCGGTAGCTCTCCTCCCAGGCCCGCAGCCAGATGCGGGGGAGAAACGGACGGTCCGTTCCGTTCGGGGGCAGTTCGTCGGCCCGGTCCGGCGCGACGGCGTGGTCCATTCGGCTGGCGAGCGTGAGGCGCACGGCCAGATAGTCGGCCAGTGTGATGGGATGCGCCTCCTGCCAGGGCGTGTTGGCCCGCCGCGCCCGCCACTTGATGAAGCCCGTCCAGCCCGGCAGTGCCGTGAGGTGGTGGACAAAAATTGGCTCCCATCGCGGCTCGGGGTAACTGCCCAGCACCGCCTCGAACGCCTCCACGAGGGTGTCGGGCAGATCGGACGGACGGTCGACACCCGGAATGTTCTCGTCGTACGGGGCCACCGTGCGCCACGCTGCGTAGAAGCCCTCTTCCCGATTGGGCATCGGCCAGGCCGCCTGCCCCTGGTCCAGAAACGCCGCGAGCCACTTCGTCATCACGCGGTCGAGGGGCTGGTCGGCAGGCTCGGGCGCCTGCTCCGGCTCGTCGGCCGCCATCCGGTCCAGCAGCACTTCGGGCCTCTCCGTAATGCCGTGCTCGGCGAGCCGGTGCGTGAGAACGTCCGGATCGATCTCTCCGTTGGCCCACGCTTGCCGAAAGACCTCCGGGGCCGGATAGCCTCGTCCCCCGAAAAGTGGTCCGGCCTGCTGCACGGCCCGGTCGAACGGCTGGTCCTCGAAGCCCATGAGCGGGTTGGCCGCGTTGAATGTCGTCAGCGGCCACAGCGGTCCCACGTACTCGGCGGCGTTCTCGATGCGCGCCCGGAGGACAGATCGATCAATAGGCATTGTACTGGTCGCGGTTGTGCAGAAGGGTCGTCGAAACCGGCTGCGACGTGTTCAGGAGCGCCACGTAGAGCCGCGTGCTCGTCCGGTGCCAGCCCCGATCGATGGCGAGGTACGCCAGGACGAAGATCACGACGAGGCCCCCGTGCAGCGGCGTGAACGCGGTGGGCGCCACGGCTCCTGGCAGCCCCGCGAGGAGCGCCCCGACGGCCGTGTAGACGCCCGCGTACAGCGCGATGGTGGGGAGCAGCACGCCGGGCACGAGCCACAGCCGAACAGTGCGGGACAGCGACGGGCGGTGCACCAACGTGCGGGTGGCGTGCAGCACTGCGAGCACGACAAAAACCGTGAGCAGGGTGCCGCTGTCGAGTGCCGTCAGCGACTTGCCAGTGAGCGTAGCAAACAGGGCCCCACCCGCGAGAGCAGTCACGAGCGTCACCGCGCCACCGAGAACGGACGGGGAGGGGCGGTCCCCCGGCTCAGGCTGCGTGTGCTCGACCACCGACCCGGATGCCAGAAAGAGGTACGCCTTGTAGAGACCGTGCAGGAGAAGGTGGGCAAGGGCGGCAGGGATGAAGCCCAATCCGCACTGCAAAACCATGAATCCCATCTGGGCCACGGTCGAGGCCCCCAATTGGCGCTTCACATCGGTCTGGACGAGCACCCAGGCCTGACCCAGCAGCGCGCTTACCCCCCCGACGAGGACGATGCTCAGCATTACCGCCGGGAGCTCGAACACGACGGGCGCGAACCGTGCGAGGAGCACACCGCCCGCGTTGACCAGTCCCGCGTGCATGAAGGCCGAGACGGGGGTAGGGGTTGTCATCGACGAAAGCAGCCACCGATGAAACGGCACCAGCGCCGACTGTACCATCGCGGCCAGGAGGAGAAGAGCGGCCGCCCCTCCGACGAGGGGCGTCGAGAGCCCCTCCACCGCCGCCAGCGTCCCGTCAATCGTCCACGTCCCGGCCCGAATGCCCAGCAGTCCGAGCGCGCTCGCCAGGAGGGCGCTCCCCCCGAGGAAGAACCGCCGCGCGTACCACGATGCCGCTTGCGCCTGTGGCCATCCGCGAACGTGCCCAATGAGGTCGGCCAGCACCCAGCCCATCGCCGTCCACGCCGCGGCGAACAAGACAAGGTGATTGGCCGCCGTCAGCAGCAGCACGATCAGCGTGAGCCCAAAGAGGCGGCCATAGAACGCATTCAGTCGCTTCGCCCCTGCCATGTAGCGGCGCGAGAAGCTGTGCACGATCCCGCTGACGAACGTCGTCACCACGGCCATGAGGCGCGTGAGACCGTCCACGCGCAGCATTGCTTCTCCGGCCCACTCAGGATCGGGAGGCCAGACGAGGACACCAATGCTGAGCGCGAAGAGGCACCACGTCAGGCGCGTAAGCACAGTCGGCATACGGGTGAAGTGAACTGGATTGGGAAAACAGTGGCGGGCGGAAAACCTCCAGGACGGAAGCGACTCCGGCGACGGGCCGTCAGAGGCTGTTCGGTAGATTAATGCACGGTCGAGACACAGCAGTCGAGGTCCCCTCGCGTGAGATCCACGACGCCGCAGCGACCAAGT
>NZ_JBDGQQ010000095.1:0-4735 GCF_042218895.1 Salinibacter sp.
CCCGTGGTGTCAGACTGAATTCTCCGGACCGTAGATCTTCCCTGAAGGTCTGCTTTTTCCTCAAAGGAGGTCACGTGGCACGTTGGAACGTTGAACGTGCAACGTGTCAACCTTCAACGTTCGCCTCGTTGAGGAGGGCACCACTCCCGGGGAGCTGCATGCAGCCCAGAGGGGGCTTGTCCACACGATTCAAAAGCGGACTACACCGGCCACTCCTGCTGATTCCAGGCCTGGTCCCAGAACATCCACTCGTAGCGGACGCTGGTGGTGAACGCCGTCTTGGCGCGGGTGCGGGCGGCCTCATCGGCGGACTCGGCAAATCGCTGGAGACGCTCCAGCAGGTTGTCCATGTACTCGTTGAACTCGGGGTCACGGTACATGGCGAGCCACTCGGCGTAGGGATGGTCCTCCGGAATCTCCCCCATCTCGCGCTCCAAGCGCTGGCCCAGCTCCACGTAGAGCCAGGGGCACGGCGTGATGGCCGCGGTGCCCTCCACGAGCGAACCGCGCTGGGCCCGCTCGATCATGTGGTTCTGGTAGGCGCGGTTATTGGGCGTGAGTGTGAGCTGCCGGATGTCCTCGGGGCCGTAGCCGAGCTCTTCGCCGTAGCCTTCGTGGAGCTCGCCCTCCACGACGATGGCCAGCCGGGCCGCGTCGATGAACCAGAGCTTGTCGTCCGGGTCCGGGCAGCGGGTGGAGAGGAGGGAGGCGGCGTCGGCGAAGGCCTCCAGGTAGCGCGCGTCCTGCATCTGGTAGAACTTGAAGGTGTCCGCCTCCAGCGTGCCCTCGGCGAGGGCGTGCACGAACGGGTGGTCGGCGGCCTCGGCCCAGGCGTCGTGGGCGTGCTCGAGGCAGGCCTCCGCAAACGGCGGGACCGAGAAGGCACGGGTATCGAGGGGGGCGGTAAGATCCATGGACATAGGGCTTCGCGAGATTGATAAACCAAACGGCGAACGCGAAGCCAGAGACGACGGCGCCCACGGGGGCGACAGGGAGAACTGTGCTTTCCTGCGCCGGCATGACCCGGATCAGGTTCGGAGGGACACTCTCAGCCCGGCCGCCGCGTGGCGCCGAACACCCCTAGCTTCATCGGCACAGGGTATGGAAGCGGCGGCGGAATCGTAGGGGCCGCCGGAGAAATTTCCGGGAAACTTCCGGCGTGCTGGGAAGACCACACTGATTATTTCTGAGGCGGGGGCGTGGCCTCTGGGAGCCGTACAGTGAAGCAACTGCCCTCACCCTCGGCGGTGTCCACGTCGATCGAGCCCTCCATCCGTTGCACGGCCTGATTGGTCACGGCCAGGCCCAGGCCCGTGCCTTCGTACTCACGGCTGATGCCCTCCGACGCCTGCCGGAACGGTTCGAAAAGCTCGGGTACGCGGTCCGGGTCCATCCCGATGCCGGTGTCTTCTACCTCAAAGAGAGCGTCGCCGTCGTCCGTCCGGGCGCGGATCCACACGGACCCGCCCTCCCCAGTATACTTCAGGGCATTGGAGATCAGGTTTTGCAAGACGATCCGCAGGAGACCCTCGTCGGCCCGAGCCCAGATCGGAGCAGAGGGCGTCTCCACGAAGAGTCCGATTCCGTCCTCCAGGGCGCGCGCCTCGAACAGTTCGGCGGCTTCTGCCACCTCGTTGACTAGATTCACCGGGTTGAGGGAGAGCTCCATTTCCCCGGCCTCCAATCGGGAAAGATTTAGCACCGCGTCGAGCGTCTCCAGGAGACGATGGCCACTCTCCTCGATGAGTTGGGCAAATCGATTGAGGGGGGACGAGGAGGTGTCGTCCGCCAGGGCCTCAACCTCCTCCCCGATCGCGTCCGCGAACCCGATGATGGACGTGAGGGGCGTGCGGATCTCGTGGCTCATGTTGGCGAGAAAAGCCGATTTCATACGATTCAACCGTTCAGCCTCTTTCTTGGCCTCGACCAGCTCCTGTTCGCGGTCGATCCGATCGAACACGACGGTGGCGTGTGTGGCCAAAATGTCGAGCACATGGAGGTCGAACGTATCGAGGCGTCCGGCGTCGAGGTGGCCGAGATACAGGATCCCTCGGTCCCCGATCGGGACGCACGCAGCGGATTGCAGGTCGCCGTAATCGATCTCGTTTTGCAGGGCCGAGAGGTGTTCTTCGACGGCGACATCCCCGGTGCGGAGCGCCCGGGCGCCGAGGCTTCCGCCCTCCACGTCCAGAGTCTGAACGGGGGGGAGGTCGTACCCCTCCTTCGCGGAGATCCAGTGGGGGACGATGGTCCCGTTCTCAACGAGCGAGACGCCAACAAGCGGAAAATCAAAGATCTCCGTCAGCAAGGTGTGAAGCCGTTCTCCCACTTTGTCGGCGTCCTTCGCCGTCAGGAGATGCCGGGTCGCGTCGTAGGTCGCTTCGATTTTTCGCCGACGGTCCCGGAGGGTCTGCTCCCGTCGCTTTCGCTCGCTGATGTCCCGGCCGATCCCGACCAGCCGGGGGTCTCCGTCCGGGTGCTCCACGCGGTTGGCGGCGTACTCGTAGGGAATGGTCGACCCGTGTTTGGTCACGATGGGGGCCTCGAGGCGCGCATAGCCCTCCTCGAACACCTGCTGGATGCCGGCCGTCGCCCGCTCACGCGCCTCCGCCGGGATGGTGTCGAGGCCGTTCATCGTCACGAGCTCCTCGTCGGAGTAGCCGGTCACCTCAACAAAGCTTTCGTTCCACCGCTGGAGATTGCCCTCCCGGTCCTGCACGAAAAACAGGTCGTCGATGCCATCGAGGAGCCGGTCGGTGTAGTCCCGATACCGTTCCAGCGCCCGCCGGTGTTGTTTCTGCTCGGTGATGTCGGTATAGATGGCGTATCCTTCCGTCGGTCCGTCCGCTCCCTCCCGGAGGGCCACCTGAACGCGGAAGTCGCGGAGTCCGTCGGCTGTTTTGCGCCGCACTTCCCGGTCGACCGCCTCCCCGGCCAGCAGCCAGCGGCGGATGGACTCGGCCTCGCTCTGCTCGTCGGCGGGGACGATGAGGGACTGGAGGTCCTCGGTCTGAATCTCCGACTCGTCGACGCCGAAGACCGTCTCGAACGCCTCGTTGACCGCCTGAATGCGGAGCTGCCCCTCGGCGTCGGGCCATCCGTGCACCACTGGCGTGGGAAGGTTGTGGAAGAGCGTGGCAAACCGATCGCGCTCCTCGCGGAGGGTCGTTTCCCGGTCGAGGCGGTCGAGAACCGTCGCCGCGTGGGTCGCAAGAATCTCGATCAGGCGGAGGTCGAAGGCATCGAACTCCTGGTGCTCGGTCTGCCCGACCACGACGGCCCCGTGGTCCCCAATCGGCACCCCCGCTGCGCTCCGAAGAGCGCCGTACTCCACCTCGTTGTCGAGGTCATGCACGTCGTCGATCACCACCGTTTCGTTTGTGCGATGGGTCCGAGCCGCAACGCTTCCGCCCTCAATCTCCAGGGACTGCGACTCGGGGAGCTGAACGTCGTCCGCAAGGGCGGCTCGTGTGGGAACGAGGCGTTCATCCGCCCGAAAGTTGACGCCGGTCACGGGGTAGTCGAACACATCCTGAAGGAGGTCATGGAGGCGATCCGCTACGTCCTCCGGGCTCGTCGCGTGGGGGAGGTGGCTGGTCGCTCGATATAGGGACTCGATTTTCTCCTGTCGGTCCTGCAGGGCCTGCTCGCGGCGCTTCCGCTCAGTGATGTCGCGGGCGATGGCCGCAAACCGGTCCTTTCCCTTCAGAGAGAGGCACCGGAGGTCCACCTCCACCGGAAAGGTCGACCCGTCCTTGCGCTGGTATCGTCCCTCCAGTCGGTGTCGGTCGCCGGGCTCCATGTCCGCCCAGAGCGCACGGGCCTTCTCGGGGCTGATGGTCGGGTCGAGATTCCAGACTTTCATTCCGGCGAGCTCGTCCGCTTCGTATCCGGTCTTTTCGCAGAGACGAGGGTTCGGGGCGATCAGATCCCCCTCCAGGTCATGGATGTTGATCATGTTGGGAGAGTCCTCGAAGAGCGCCTCCAGCCGGGTTGTGGTCTGCTGGAGACGGTCCTCATGCTGGCGCCGCTCCAACGTGTGCCCGATGGCTCGGACAATCAGAGCCAGGGCCGCGGCGTCCGATTCCGTCATCGGCGCTACCCGCGGCTCCCGATCCACGAAGCATACGGTTCCGTAGAGATCGCCCTCCACCACAACCTTCGCGCCGAGGTAGGTCGACAGATCGAACTCCTCGTAGGCAGGATCGCCCTTCCAGCCCTGCTCCGGCGCGTTCTCGACCGCCAGGGCATTGTTCTGAGCAATCACCCGTCGACAGTACGTCGTCGAGAGGTCAGCGGTGCTGCCCCGAGAGATCACGGGATGAGAGCTACTCACTTCCGTAATCGTGTGGGTTCCCGTGGCGGGGTCGATGCGGGCGAGGTGTCCATTTTCGACCTTGAGCCACTCGGTCCCGAGTTGAAGGATGGACTGCAGTGTGTCGGACGTGCTCTGCGCCTCGTCGGCGAGAATCGCGCGGAGACGGTTCCGGTACTCCTGGTTTTCGATCGTTTCCGCCAGGGTCTCGCTGTCTCCCTCCACAGAGAAGAAAATGCCGGGGGAAGAATCGGAAGACTGCAGGGGGCTGGACATGGCTGTTGGATGGTCGCTGAGAGCCGGTCCTCACCGGTCTCGTTGAGGCATTGCCGGGCTGGACGTTCCCGATCGCTTCTGTCAAGAGGTGAGAACCTGTTTGGCGGACTGTCTATGGCCTGCGACTTCGCGGATCTCGTGCAG
>NZ_JBDGQQ010000096.1:0-7489 GCF_042218895.1 Salinibacter sp.
AATGAAGCGAACTATGCACCGACGACGCGCCACTCGGAGCGCACAACTGCCATGAGCCCCAAGGACCAAATTCTGGCCCGGATGTACGTGGCCCTGACCTTGCTCGGCATCGTGCCCGCGGTCGTGGCCGGGCAGATGGGGTGGGTCATGGCGACGGAGACGACCGAGCTCCGGAACCAGGTTCGGGAACAGGCCCGATCCACCGTGAAGATTCCGGCTACGCGCGGGGCCATCCTCGATCGGGACGGCCGTGGCCTTGCGATCAACACAGCCCGGTACGACCTGGCGCTCGACCCGACGGTAGAGGGCTTCCGGAAAAGTGAAGCCGTGTTCTTTGACAAGCTGTCCTCCCTGACCGACACTCCCGCCTCCAAGTACAGGCAGAAGGTGGAAGACCGGCACAGCCCGCAGTACGTGCGGCTATGCGAGGGATTAACGCCCCGCCAGTACGAGCGAGTTCGCCGGTGGGACATCCCGGGACTCATCCTGACGCCCGAGTTCGGGCGGCGGTACAACTACGGCACCACGGCCGCCCACGTGCTCGGCCATGTGGGCCGCGACGGCGAGGGCCTCGCCGGGCTGGAGCTGGAATACAACGATGTGCTGGAGGGAACGCCTGGACGCCGCATCGTAAGTCGCGATCGGAGCGACAACATCCAGGCACTGGTGGGAGGAAAAAAGGTGCCCCCAGAGCGGGGCGACGACCTCGTGCTCACGATCGATCTGGTGCGCCAGGCCGCGCTGGAGAATGAGCTCCGCCGGGGCGTGCGCCAGAGCGGCGCGGAATGGGGGACGGCCGTGGCGATGAACCCGAACACAGGGGCGATCCTCGCCATGGCTAACGTGCCCACTTACAATCCCAACCGGCCGGGGGCGTCTCCCAGTGCGGCCCGTCGCAACCGGGCCATTACCGACCGGTTCGAACCGGGCTCTACGTTCAAGCTCGTGGGAGCCGTTGCGGCCGTCGAGCAGGACATCGTTGATCTCGACGACTCGGTCGAGACGGGAGACGGATGGGCTGTCTTCCACGGGCACACGATGAAAGACGTTGAAGCACACGGCACGATTCCCTTCGCCGACGTCATCGTGCAGTCAAGCAACGTGGGCATGGCGAAAACGGTCGAGAAGATCGACCGCGGTGTTTTTTACCAGTATGCCCGCAACATGGGAATTGGCCAGCCCACCGGCATTGATCTGCCCGGCGAGGTGGACGGAGTGCTGAAGCGACCATCCCAGTGGAGCCAGACGACGAAAACATCGATGGCGATCGGTTACGAAGTAGCGGTCACTCCGCTCCAGCTTCTCACGGCGTACAGTGCACTGGCAAATGGGGGGCTGCTTATGAAGCCCTATGTGGTGGCGAGGCGCCAGGACGTGAGCGGCACGACCCTCTGGACGAACGAGCCCGAGGTGATTCGTCGGGCGTTCAAGCAGAAGACAGCCCGCACGCTCCGGCCGACCTTCGAGCGAGTCGTAAAGGAAGGGACTGGAACCAAGGCACAGGTGAAGGGCCTTCGCGTGGCGGGCAAAACGGGTACGGCCCTTCGCGTGGCGGAGGGCGGATACTCAACGGAGGAGGGCAGGGCCACCTTCGTGGGGTTCTTCCCAGCCGACGATCCGAAGGTGGCGCTGCTCGTGATGCTGGGAGCCCCAGAGACGAGCATCTACGGTGGCGAAGTGGCGGCCCCTGTATTCCGGCGCATCGCGCGGCGGTGGATCGGAACGTTCCCCGAGGTGCTGGACCGGGTGACGCCCGCCCCCACCTCCGGGTCCGGAGAAAGGCTGGCGAAGAGCCGCGCCTCGGCAGAACGCCTCCCGGCGGACGCATCCAACACGATGCCCGACCTTACAGGAGTCAGTACGCGGAGGGCAGTAGCGTGGCTGCGCGAGCGCGGCGTCAGCATAACGCTCGACGGAACGGGGACGATCGTGCGCCAGCGGCCTCGGCCGGGCGCGCCGCTCCCGTCGCAGGCCTTTCTCACGGCAGCCCAGTGAGCGGATGGCGGGCAGCGACCACACACATACCGCTCAGTTTCGTGAAACAGCCCCCGATTCGCTCGCCTGGACGACGCTTCGGCGGCGACTTCGGGACGCAGAGTTACTGGAAGAGATCATCTGCGGGTCGGACGCTCCCGACCCCGACACACTTACGATCGACCACCTAGCGGATGACAGCCGGGCGGTCGATCCCGGCGGTGGTTTCGTCGCTATTCGCGGCGTGGACGCCGACGGTCACTCGTTCATTGACATGGCGGTAGAACAAGGCGCTCGTCTCGTTGTGTGCGAGGCGGCGCCGGCCCAGACGCGCGAGCGCTTCCCCGAGGCTGTGTTCGCCCGCGTGAGGGACTCGCGGAAGGCCCTTGCTGAAGGCGCCGCCGCACTGTACGGGGACCCGGCCGAGGCGCTGCGCCTCGTGGGCGTGACGGGCACCAATGGCAAGACGACGGTCGCCTACCTCGTCCATCATCTGCTGGAGGCGCTTGGCCCGACCACCGGGCTCCTCAGCACGATCAAGGTGCGCACGGGGGCCGGGACGACCACGATGGACCTCACCACACCCGGCCCGCTCAAACTGCATCGCACGCTGCGACAGATGGTGGAGGCGGGCTGCACGGCCTGCGTGATGGAGGTGTCGTCGCACGCCCTCGACCAGGAGCGGGTGTACGGGCTCGACTACGACGCGGCGCTCTTCACCAACCTTACGGTCGATCATCTCGACTACCACGGCACCCTGGAGGCCTACCGGGAAGCGAAGAAGAAGCTGTTCGATGGCCTCGGCGCCGGCGCCACGGCCCTCTACAACGCCGATGACGAGGCCGGATCGATGATGGTGGCCGACACGGAGGCCGCGGCCGTGTCGTACGCGCTCGACCGGGCCGCGGACGTCGAGGCGACGGTCCTGGAGAGTCGGATCGATGGCCTTCGGCTGCGAACCGACGGTCGGGAGCGGCGCTTTCGGCTGGCGGGACGGTTCAACGCCTACAATCTGGCGGCGGCCTACGGCGTCGGAACAGCGCTCGGCCACGCTCCGGATGAGGTGCTCGACGCTCTCGCCGGGGCTCCCCCAGTGCCGGGCCGTTTCGAGCCACTGCACTTTGACGACGGCAGGACGGTCGTCGTGGACTACGCGCACACTCCAGATGCCCTCGAGAACATCCTGCGCGCCGTTCGGGAAACGATGCCCGAAGCCGCTGCGCTTTGGTGCGTGTTCGGCTGCGGAGGAGACCGCGACCCTACGAAGCGTCCGACGATGGGTCGCATCGCCGAGCGCCGCGCCGATCGGGTCATCGTGACCAGCGACAACCCGCGTACCGAGGATCCGGAAGCGATCCTGGACGACATCCGCCACGGGGTCGATCAGCCGGCCGAGATGGACTGGATCGTGGACCGCGAGGCGGCAATTCGGGCGGCGGCCCGCAAGGCCGGATCAGAGGCCGTCGTCGTAATCGCTGGCAAAGGCCACGAGACGACGCAGACCATCGGCACCGATACACGACCGTTCGACGATCGCGAAATGGCACGACGATATTTCCGCTGATGAGTGGAAAGCGTGGGGGCAGGATCGTTATCGCTCCGACGCCCTCGCGCTCCCACGCCCACACGCTGTGCTCTACTATCTCATCGACTACATTGACCAGCTGTACGAGCCGCCCGGGTTTCAGGTGATTCAGTTCATCACCGTGCGGGCGGCGCTGGCGTCCATTACGGCGCTCGTCATCGCGATGGGGGCGGGCCGCGGCATCATCCGGTGGCTGCGGCGACAGCAGCTCGGCGAACGGGTACGAGAGGGGGAAGCGGCCGGGGCCGTGAGCCACGTGCACAAGGCGGGCACGCCCACCATGGGCGGCATCATCATCCTGCTGGCCGTGGGCGGGGCCACCCTGCTCTGGGGGGCCATCGCCAATACGTACGTGTGGCTGGCCCTGGTGGCAACCGCTTGGCTCGGGGCCGTGGGGTTTGCCGATGATTACATCAAGACGGTCAAAAAACGAAAAGAAGGGCTTCCCCCGCGCTACAAGATCGCCGGACAGGTGGGCGTCGGGCTCCTCGTCGGGGGGGTGCTCTACTTTCATCCCGACTTTGCGGCGTTCAACACGTTCACGTTCATGCCCTTCCTGAAGAATCAGGTGGTCGATTACGACATCTTCCGGTACTGGGAGATCGGGGTTGACTTGGGCTGGCTCGTGTATCTCCCCGTGGTCGTGTTCATCATCACAGCCGTTTCCAATGCCGTGAACCTAACCGACGGGCTCGACGGGCTGACGACAGGGGTAACCGCGTTCGTGTCCCTCGGTCTGATTGCGCTGGTGTACATCTCCGGCAACGTCAAGTTTGCCACGTTCCTCAATGTGATGTACCTGCCGGGCACCGGCGAACTGACCGTGTTCGTCGCGGCCATCGCGGCGGCTTGTTTTGGGTTTCTCTGGTACAACGGATACCCGGCCACCGTCTTCATGGGCGACACCGGAGCACTTGCGCTCGGCGGGGCGGTCGGGAGCACCATCCTCATGGTGCGGAAAGAATTGCTCTTGCCCCTGCTGTGCAGCGTGTACTTCGCCGAGGCCGTGTCGGTCATCCTGCAGACGAGCTACTTCAAGTACACGCGGCGCCACACCGGGACCGGGCACCGGATCTTTCGGATGGCGCCTCTGCATCACCACTACGAAGCACTTGGCATGCACGAGGCAAAGATCGTGACCCGCTTCTGGATCGTGACCGCCATTACCGTAATTGCGGCCCTGCTCATCCTTCGCATTCGCTGATTTCGAAGGGCAGTGCCTAGCGCTGCCCATTGCCCTGTTTGAATTGCTATGACCCCAGACGACGCTCGCACAAAGCGAGGAACCGTTGTGGGTGGGGCCCGCAGCGGGCGGGCCGTGGCCCAGCTGCTGGCCGAGGCCGGGGGCGAGGTGTTTCTCACCGAGCAGGGACCGCCGCCCGAAGGGACTGAGGCGGCCCTCGATGCGGCCGAGATCGACTACGAATTTGGCGGGCACACGGTGGAGGCCCTCGACGCCGACTTCTTCGTGCTTAGTCCGGGCGTGCCCATGCAGTCCAACATTGCACAGCAGGCCAAACGGGCTGGGCTCGACATTTACTCGGAAATCGAGGTGGCCTCGTGGTTTTGCGATGCCCCCATCGTGGCCATCACGGGTACCAACGGCAAGACGACTACGACGAGCCTCACAGGGCACGTTTTCCGGCAGGCCCTCGCCGACGACCCTGAGCGCAACGTCATTGTGGCCGGCAACATCGGGTACCCATTCTCCGACTATGTGCTCGACGCCGAACCGACGGACGTGGTGGTACTGGAGGTGTCCAGCTTCCAGCTCGACCACGTGGACACGTTCTGGCCCCGGGTTAGCGTTCTGCTCAACATCACGCCCGATCATTTGGACCGTTACGACCACGACTTCGAAGCGTACGCGCAGTCGAAGTTCAACATCTTCCGCAATCAGGGGGCCGGCGATGCAATGGTATACAACCGTGACGACGACCTCGTGCGCAATGCTGCAGAGCGAGCGGCCGAGGCACAGGGCATCCGTCCGCTGGCCATTTCGCTGCACAGGGTGCCGGAGACAGGAGGGGGCCTGCGGGACGACCGTATCATTCTTCGAATCGACGACGAGGACGAACCACTCATGCATCGAGACGAGCTCGCCCTTCGGGGGCGCCACAACGTGTACAATTCACTCGCTGCTGCCGTCTCGGCGCGCGTGATGGAGGTGGAGAACGCTGTCATTCGCGAGAGCCTGGCCGGCTTCGAGGGGGTGCCGCACCGGCTCGAAGAGGTTCGTACGGTCAACGGCGTGCTGTACGTCAACGACTCGAAGGCCACGAATGTGAATGCGGTCTGGTACGCCCTGGAGAGCTTTGAGCGACCGGTCGTGCTGATTGCGGGCGGACGGGACAAAGGGAACGACTACTCCGACCTCCAGCCCATCGTCCGTGACGGGGTGCGTGCGGTGGTTGCCCTCGGGGAGAGTGCCGACAAGGTGATCCGTAAACTCGGGACGGAAGCCCCCGAGTACAGCCGGGCCCGGACCATGGAAGAGGCCCTCAGTCAGGCACAACAGTTCGCCCGCCCGGGCGACGTCGTACTCCTGAGTCCAGCGTGCTCGTCGTTCGACATGTACGAGAGCTATGAGGAGCGCGGCGACACCTTCCGTCGCCTCGTGAAAACATTGCTATAGTACGTATTTCGTATGGCGTATTTCGGGCCGGAGAGAAGCCCGTTACGCAGCACATGTGATCCAGTGAGCCGAAGATCTTGGGCTCCCCAACAAGCGTTGACGTTCGATGAGCGTCGTTCAATCCCTCAAACGTAAAGTTACCGACCAGGCTCCCGCGGACAAGTACGTGGTGTGGGTCATCCTGGCCCTCTCGGCGGTCGGCGTGGTGGCGGTGTACAGCGCCATCACGTACATGGCGGAAGTGCGGATTGGGACGGAGCCGGTTCACTTCCTGACCCGTCACCTCGTCCGCGTGGGCATCGCGCTCGGAGCGATGGGCATAGTGAGTGTCATTGACTACCGCACGCTTGCACGGTACAGCCGCATTGCCCTCGTCGGGGCCCTTCTGCTCCTGGCGGCCACCAAGATTGCCGGCCTGTTCTCAGAGGGGGCCGACCGCTGGCTGCAGATCGCGGGGTTCGGCTTCCAGCCCTCCGAACTTGCACGCGTCGCGCTGGTCCTCTACGTGGCCGTTCTGCTGGTACAGAAGCAAGAGTACGTGAAGAGCTTCAGCCGAACCGTCCTCCCGATTCTATTCTGGGTGGGGCTGACGGTCGGGCTCATCGGGCTCGACGATCTTTCGACGGCCTCCGTCGTGCTCCTCACTGTCCTGCTCATGTGCTTCGTGGGGCGGGTGAGCATCGTCCAGATCCTGGGCCTTGGCCTGCTGGGAGCGGCAATGGCGTTCGGGGTTATCGCGAACTCACCGGATCGAGCCGCTCGTGTCGAGTCGTATCTCGGCGTCAATCTCTTTGCCAGTACCAGTACCGAGCAGGTGATGGACGCGGGCGGGGAACGGTACCAGTCGCGGCAGGCCCGCATGGCCCTCGCCATGGGCGGCCTCACGGGGGTGGGGCCCGGCAAAAGCGTGCAGCGCGACTTCCTGCCAGCCCCGTACAACGACTTTATCTTCGCAATCATCGCCGAGGAGTACGGGCTGCTCGGGGCCCTCTGCCTGCTGTTTGGGTTCTGCGTGTTGCTCTTTCGAGGGTATCTCCGCATCGCTCGGAACGCACCCGACCCCCTCGGGCTCATCCTGGCAACGGGGCTCACCTCGCTCATCGTCGTGTACGGATTTGTGCACGCCAGCGTATCCTGTGGACTGTTGCCGGTAACCGGTCTCCCAATGCCCTTCGTGTCGTACGGCGGCACGTCCCTGCTGGCCAACGGCATCATGGCCGGCATCCTCCTGAACATCTCTCGACACGCCCAGCCGTAGGGCGTCCCGCTTGGGACGCCTCTGAGAACAAACGCTA
>NZ_JBDGQQ010000097.1:0-38670 GCF_042218895.1 Salinibacter sp.
CACTGGGTGAGTATTTCGTGTTGCGTATTGCGTATCTGTTCCTCTCTCACGCAATGCGAAATACGCAATGCGAAATACGCAATACGTACTGCATAGCACAGGGCGGGTTACTATTCAATTAGCACTTTCTGTAGATCACGCCCCATGCCCAACCTCGACGTCCTCGCCCTCGCCGCCCACCCCGACGACGTGGAGCTCTGCGCGGGAGGCACGGTTTGTCTCCTCGCCCAACAGGGGTACGACGTAGGCATCGTCGACTTTACGAAGGGGCAACTCGGCTCGCGGGGCTCCCCGGAGCAGCGGATGGAGGAGACTGAGCGAGCCTCAGAAATCATCGGTCTGAGTGCCCGCGAGAACCTTGGCCTGATGGACGGAGACATCCGCAACACGCGGGAGGTCCAGCGCGAGGTGATCAAGGTAGTGCGTCGATACCAACCGCACATTGTACTGATCAACGCCCCGGAAAGTCGTCACCCTGACCACGAGGACGCCGCCGAACTTTCCACCGACGCCCTGTACTACAGCGGTCTCAAGAAAATCGAGACGACCGGCCCCGGTGGAACCCCGCAGGAGCCCTGGCGCCCGCACCATGTGCTCCACTACATGCAGGCCATTCCCTTCGAGCCGACCCTCGTAGTGGACGTGACGGAGGTGTGGGATCGGCGCATCGAGGCCCTGCAGGCCTTCGAGTCGCAGTTCCACAACCCCGACTACGAGCCCGACGAGGATGAGCCGGAGACGTTCGTGTCGAACCGCGCGTTCTTCGAGTGGGTCAAGTCCCAGGCCCGCACCTACGGCTACAAGGTGGGCGCCACCTACGGCGAGCCGTTTCTCTACCGGCACGGCCCCTTCGGCGTTACCGACCTGCCCGCAGCCCTCAGCCGCGAGCAGCCCTTCCGGTAGAAGCCACCCCGGCGGCTATTTAGAGAAAGGTGAGCGGACCTTGACACCTTCTTTCCACGCGCGAGGCGCGGGCACGGGTAACTTAACGCCCCTGAGGGCTTTTTAGAACTTGCGGGACAGCTCCCTCAGCACGTCTCCAGCTGGATGCTATGAAACGACACCCTGTTCGCGTCTATCCGTCGGAGGAACCGCTTCCACGAGACGAGCAACTGGCCTGGCGCCTGGCCCGCGTGGGCACCGACGAGGCACCGGTCGACGACGAGGCCCGGCGGATGGTAGGCAACCGCATCATCGACAACGCCGCCGTCTCGGCCGCCGCGCTGAACCGCCGACCCGTAGCCACGGCCCGGCAGCAGGCGCTCGCCCATCCCCGCTCGCCCGGCGCGCCCGTTGTGGGCACCCCCGAGACGGCGAGTGCCGAGTGGGCCGCCTGGGCCCGCGGCGTGGCCGTGCGGGAGCTGGACTTCCACGACACCTTCCTGGCGGCCGATTACGCCCACCCGGCGGACAACATTCCCCCTGTGCTGGCGGTGGCCCAGCAGATGGGCCGCGACGGGGCCGATCTCCTGCGTGGTCTCCTGGCGGCGTACGAGGTTCACATCGCCCTCACCAAGGGCATCTGCCTGCACGAGCACAAGAAGGACCACATCGCGCACCTCTGTCCAGCGTCGGCCGTCGGCATTGGTGCCCTGCTGGGGGTGTCAACCGAGGTTCTCTACCAGGCCGTCCAGCAGGCCGTCCACGTCAGCTTCCAGACCCGCCAGTCGCGCAAGGGCGAGATTTCGAGCTGGAAGGCCTACGCCCCCGGCTTCGCCGGAAAGCAGGCCATCGAGGCGATCGACCGCGCCATGCGGGGCGAAACGGCCCCGTCACCCATCTACGAGGGGGAGGATAGCGTAATCGCCTGGATGCTGGGCGGCCCGGATGCCACCTACGAAGTTCCGTTGCCGGAGCCGGGCGAGCCGCGTCGCATGATCCTTGAGTCCTACACGAAAGAGCACTCGGCCGAGTATCAGGCCCAGGCGCTCATCGACCTGGCCTTCCGGATGCGGGAGCAGATCGACGACCTCGGGCAGATCGAGGAGATCGTCATCCACACGAGCCACCACACGCACACCGTCATCGGCTCCGGTGCAAACGACCCGCAGAAATACGACCCGGATGCCAGCCGGGAGACGCTGGACCACAGCATCATGTACATCTTCGCCGTGGCGCTGCAGGACGGAATGTGGCACCACGAGGAGAGCTACACCGACGAGCGGGCGCATCGGCCCGACACCGTAGAGCTGTGGCAAAAGATCCGCACGGTCGAGGACCCGGAATGGACGGAGCGCTACCACCGTTCCGATCCTTCGGAGAAGGCCTTCGGAGGACGCGTCGAGATCCAGATGGCCGGCGGGCGGACCCTCGTCGACGAGGCTGCGGTGGCCAACGCCCATCCCAACAGCGACCGGTCCTTCGGGCGCGAGGACTACGTCGACAAGTTCGACACGCTCACCGAGGGCTGGATCACGACGGGGGAGCAAGACCGCTTCCTGGGGCTGGTGGACCGCCTGCCCGAACTCTCCGCCGAGGAGGTTCGAAACCTGACCGTGCAGGTTCCTCCTAATCTCCTGGTTGGTTCCGAACAGCGCAACCAGGGCCTCTTCTGAGCCAGTCGCTCTCGCTGTCCCCTCAAACACGCCCCCCGCTCCTACCATGCTTTTCGTCGACACCTCGCCGCAGGAAAAGCGCCAGGCCCTCCGGGACGCGCTGGAAGAGGACGGCATTCTCCGCCTCCCCGGCGCGTTCTCTCCCCTCGTAGCCATGCTCTTTGAGGAGCAGGGATTCGACGGCATCTACATCTCCGGCGCCGTGCTCTCGGCCGACCTTGGCCTTCCTGACGTGGGGCTGACTACCATGACGGAGGTGCTCGGGCGCGGCCGCCAGATCGCCCGTGTCACGAACCTGCCGTCCATCATTGACATCGACACCGGGTTCGGAGAAACGCTCAACATGGCCCGGACCCTGCAGGAACTGGAAGAACACGGATTGGCCGGTTGTCACCTCGAAGACCAGGTCAACCCGAAGCGGTGTGGCCACCTCGACCACAAGTCCCTCGTCCCGACCGAGACGATGATCCAAAAGATTCGGGCCGCCGTTGAGGCGCGGCGGGACCCCAACTTCCTGCTGATCGCCCGCACCGACGCGCGGAGCGTCGACGGAATGGGCGCGGCCCTCGATCGGGCACAGGCGTACGTCGACGCCGGGGCCGACGCGCTCTTTCCGGAGGGGCTCAGGACTGAAGAGGAGTTTGCGACGTTCGGGGACGCGTTCGACGTGCCGCTCCTCGCCAACATGACCGAGTTCGGGAAATCGCCCCTCCTGGAGGCGTCCCGGCTCGACGAACTGGGCTACGACCTCGTGATCTACCCGGTGACGAGCCTCCGGCTTGCGATGAAGACGGTGCGGGAGAGCTTCGAAACCATCCGGGACGAGGAGACACAGAAGTCGCTGCTGGGCCAGATGCAGACCCGCTCCGAACTCTACGACCTGATTCAGTACGAGCGCTACAACACCTTCGACGACTCCATTTACAACTTCTCGCTTGACGATGACAGATCAACCACAGGTACAGAAGGGACTTAAGGGCGTTGCTGCCGATCGGTCGGCCATCTCCGACGTCCAGCCCAAGGAAAAGAAACTGTTCTATCGGGGGTATCCCGTCGACGAGCTCGCCGAGCAGTGCCGGTTCGAAGAGGTCGCGCATCTGCTGCTCCACGGCGAGCTTCCGAGCGCCGCCGAACTGTCGACGTTCGAGGACAAGGAGCGGGCCGCCCGCGAGCTCAGCGATGAGGGGGCCAAGGTCCTCGACCTGATCCGGGCGGACGCCTCCCCGATGGACGTGCTCCGGACGGGCGTGAGCCTGGAAGGAAGCAATCACCCTGAGGTCTTCGGGGCCGACCCCGACACCATCCGGGAACACGCAATTCGGGTGCTGGCCCAGTTGCCCACACTGACGGCTGCGAAATACCGGCGCCAGCAGGGCAAGGCGCCGATTTCGCCCCGCTCGGACCTGAGCATAGCTGCCAATTTCTTCCACATGTGCTTCGGCGAGGTGCCGGCCGACAAAGTTGTGGAGGCGTTCGACACCTCGCTCATCCTCTACGCCGAGCATGGATTCAACGCGTCTGCCTTCACGGCCCGCGTCATCACCTCCACGCTGTCGGACTACTACGGGGCCGTCGCGGGTGCCATCGCCGCGCTGAAGGGCATGCTGCACGGGGGCGCGAATGAGGCAGTGATGGAGATGCTCCTGGAGATCGACGAGGCCGAGGCCGACCCGGCGGACTGGGTGCGCCAGCGTCTTGAAGCAGGAGAGGTCGTCATGGGCTTCGGGCACCGCATCTACAAGTACGGCGACTCGCGCGTGCCCATCATGCGGCAGTGCCTGCACGACGTGGCCGGGCCCGAGCAGCAGAAGTGGATCGAGATCGCCGAGGCCGTCGAGACGACCATGCAGGAGGAGACCGGCATTCCGCCGAATCTGGACTACCCGGCCGGTCCGGCCTACTACGCAATGGGGTTTGAGATCGAACTGTTTACCCCGATTTTTGTGATGAGTCGCACCGCAGGGTGGTCGGCCCACATTCTGGAGCAGCTCGCCGACAATACGCTCATCCGGCCCACCTCGGAGTACGTAGGGCCGGAGGCCCGATCGGTGCCGTCCCTCGATGAGCGATCCGGCACCGCGTCTCATTGAGTAGACCCTCCCGGGGACAGGTCTCCGCTCGGCCGAGTCGCGCAGAGGCGTCTCGCCGGGGCGCCTCTTTCCGCGAGTGCGTCTTCCGACGTCATGGCGGGGCCGAATTTAATGCGGTTGCCACGTCTGCGCGCCGGGGTGGAGCAACAAAGCCGACAGGCACGCTTTTAACCTTTTCCCCTCGGTTCGTGCTCGGATTGACAGCGCGGCCCGCGGGGTGATATATTATGTCTGTATTACTTACACGAACGCACCGATCGTATGGCGGACACGAGTGATTTCCGGAACGGCATGACGTTCATCTGGAAAGACGATCTCTGGGAGATCGTCGACTTCCTCCACGTGAAACCCGGCAAAGGTGGGGCCTTCGTGCGCACGACCCTGAAAAACGTCCGGGAGGGCCACGAGCTGGAGGAGACCTTTCGGGCAGGTGCAGAGGTCGAAGAGGTGCGCGTGGAGCGGCGACCGCACCAGTTCCTCTACAAGGACGACTACGGTCTCCACTTCATGAATACGGAGACCTACGAGCAGTTCTCGATGCCACCGGAGCAGGTCGAAGAACGAGAGTTCTTGAAGGAGGGGGGCGACGTCGATATCCTGTTCCGGGCCGACACCGAAGAGCCGCTCCGCACCGAGGTTCCCCAGAAGGTGGAGCTTGAGGTTGTCGACACTACCCCTGGCGTGGAAGGAAATACGGCTCAGGGGGGAGATAAGCCGGCTACGCTAGAGAGCGGTGCCACGGTCGACGTGCCGCTCTTCATCAACGAGGGCGATGTCGTTCGCGTTGACACAGGCACCGGAGAATATGAGACTCGCGTCTCCGCCGCCTCGACCGTGTAGTCCTGATCATCGTCGGAAGTGTCCCGCCGGGATGGAGCACGTCCACTGGCTCTCTCGCACACATCCACCAGAGGCATGAAGCTCTCGAAGATTCAAGAACTGCTCCGACTCGTCACCGAAAGCGAGGTGTCGGAGGTCGAAATTGAGGAGGACGACTTCAAGTTGACCATCCGGCAGAACAGCCCACAAGTCGTTATGCAACCGGCGGGGCAACCGGTTCGGATGCAGTACGGCGCCCCGCAGCCCCAGCGACCGATGGCCCAGCAGGCCTACGCGCCGCCGCAGGGACAGCCGGCCCCACAGGCACAACAGCCCCCACAACCGTCGGGGGCGCCCCAGCAGCCACCCGCGCCGTCGGGCGGCAATCCGCAGGCGGCCGGCGACACGACGCAGGACAGCGCGTCCGCCGCGTCGACGCCTGCCCAGGATACCGCCGAGAACGGAACGGCTGAGGCAGAGGAGGAAACCGGGGTCGCGACCGACGAGCACGTGGTGAAGGCCCCCATCGTGGGCACCTTCTACCGCGCCCCCTCGCCCGACGCCGACCCGTTCGTAGAAGTGGGCGACTCGGTGGCGGAGGGCGACGTGCTCTGTATCATCGAGGCAATGAAGCTGATGAATGAAATTGAGTGTGAGACCTCAGGGACGATCGAAGAAATCCTGGTCGAAGACGCCGAACCGGTCGAGTTCGATCAGCCCCTTTTTGTGATCAACGAAGGATAGCTTCGTCCTTCCCGAGTGCCCGCGGCTCCGGAATGATCCGGGGCCGTTTTCATGTAGAGCCGTCCCTGAGGCGCTTTCACGCATGATTTTACAGAGAAGCGCCTTTTGCCTTCGTCCGGAGGGGCATGTTGCGTAGTGCGTGCTGCGCAGGGGAAAGTATCAAGGTGCGCAACACGAAGCACAGAACGCGTCGCGAACCACTTATCACGCCTTCGAGACCTGGTAGTAGACGGGATCCGCTTGCACGTGGCAAAGACCCTGACCCCGCATGAGTGACATCCAAAAGATTCTCATCGCCAACCGCGGCGAGATTGCGCTGCGCGTGATTCGCACCTGCCACGAGATGGGGATTAACACCGTGGCGGTGTATTCTACGATGGACCGCGACGCGCTACACGTCCGTTTCGCCAGCGAGGCGGTGTGCATTGGGCCGCCGGCCTCCGCAGAAAGCTACCTGCGCCCCGACCGCATCATCGCCGCCGCGGAGGTAACGGGGGCTGACGCCATCCATCCCGGCTATGGCTTCCTTGCCGAGAACGCCGAGTTCAGCCAGATTTGTGCCGACAACGACATTGAGTTTATCGGCCCGGACGCCGAAACCATCCGGCTGATGGGCGAGAAGTCGAAGGCGAAGGCCGAGATGAATAAGGCCGGCGTGCCCATTGTGGAGGGGTCGGACGGCACCGTGGGCGACCTCGACGACGCCTTCGAGATTGCGTCGGACATCGGGTTCCCGGTCATGGTGAAGGCCGCGGCGGGCGGCGGCGGCACCGGCATGCGCCTGGTGTGGGAGGCGGAGGGCTTCGAGCGAGCCTTCAATGGAGCCCGGTCCGAGGCCGACGCGGCCTTTGGCAACCCCGAGGTGTACATTGAGAAGTTTGTGGAGAAGCCCCGCCACGTTGAGATTCAGGTGCTGGGGGATGGGCAGGGCAACGTGATGCACTTTGGGGAGCGGGAGTGCTCCATCCAGCGCCGTCACCAGAAGCTGGTGGAGGAGTGCCCGTCGCCCGTCGTCGACGAGGAGCTCCGCGAGGAGATGGGGCAGGCCGCCATCCGCGGAGCAGAGGCAGTCAACTACGAGGGGGCCGGCACAGTCGAGTTTCTTGTGGGGGCCGACCGCCACTTCTACTTCATGGAGATGAACACCCGCATCCAGGTGGAGCATCCGGTGACGGAGGAGGTCACGGACTGCGACCTAGTAGAGCACCAGATTCGCGTATCGATGGGGGAGACCGTGGATCCGGAGGAGCGCCCGCCCATGGAGGGCCACGCCATCGAGTGCCGCATCAACGCGGAGGACCCGTTTAACAACTTTAGCCCTGCTCCGGGCGACATCACCGCGTTTCACCAGCCGGGCGGGCACGGCATTCGGGTCGACACGGCCGCATACTCCAGCTACCGCATTCCGCCCACCTACGACTCGATGATCGCCAAGCTTATCGCCTACGGCAAGACCCGCGACCACGCCCTCCGTAAGATGCGACGGGCGCTCGACGAGTTCGTCATCGAAGGGATCCGAACGACAATTCCGTTCCACCAGCAGCTCATGAACGACGAACGCTTCCAGAACGGGAATTTCGACACCCGCTTCCTCGACGACTTCGAAATGCATCCAGCCCCAGAAATGGCCGTCTGACACGAATTCGGGGCGGTTCTGGGCCAGGGCTCCTTTCGGAGGAGGGATCCTCCCTGAGGTCCCCGCCGGACGGACGATCCTTTGGATTGACCGTCACGTCCCGTATCTTCACGCGAACTCGCATTCCAAAAGCACTCTCGTACACGACGAATGGATACGCCGGACCACCTCTATTACACGGAAGACCACGAGTGGATACGTGTCGACAACGGCACGGCTACCGTGGGCATCACGGACTTCGCCCAGAGCGAACTTGGGGATATCGTGTTCGTCGAGCTCGAGCCAGAGGGCACCGAACTCGATCAGCACGATGTCTTCGGCACCATCGAAGCGGTCAAAACAGTGTCGGAACTGTACATGCCCGCGAGCGGCACCATCACGGCCGTCAACGATGAACTCGAGATGGCCCCGGAAGTCGTCAACGACGATCCGTACGGGGAGGGATGGATGATCAAAATCGAGCTTGAGGATCCCGACGAGATCGACACTCTCATGGAGGCCAACGCCTACGCTGAGGTAACGTGAGGGGGGTGGAGAGACCAGAGGAGAGGGACAGCACGCCGTGGATGAAGGCTCGTGTGTAGCGTAGCGCGTACTGCGTCTGGCGCGATGCGTGTTGCGCAGGGCACATCTGCTGACTTTCCAGGCAATACGAAATACGCGACATCCCTGATGCACGAGCAAATCGTCATACTGGACTACGGGTCACAATACACCCAGCTCATCGCGCGGCGGGTGCGCGAGACGGGGGTGTATTCGGAAATATACCCGTGTACGGTGGATACGGAGGAGATCGATGCCCTGGAGCCCTGCGGCATCATCCTGTCCGGCGGGCCCTGCTCGGTGTACGACGACGAGGCCCCTCAGCTCGACGCCAGGCTTCTCAACCTTGAGCGTCCTGACGGCGCTCCGGTGCCGGTGCTCGGCATCTGCTACGGGCTTCAGGCCATGGCTCATCTGCTGAATGGAGAGGTGGAACGGGCCGACCGACGAGAGTTTGGCCCGGCCCAGCTTCGGGTGTCTACCGACGGTGGAGCGAAAACCCCGCTCTTCGAGGAGGTTCCCGAGGGATCGACTGTCTGGATGAGCCACAGCGACCACCTGACGGCGCTGCCAGACAACTTCGAAGTAATCGCCCAGACTGACAACGCGCCGGTGGCGGCGGTCCGCAACACCGAGGCGCCTCACTACGGGGTTCAGTTCCATCCTGAGGTCGTCCACACCGATTTTGGCCGGCAGATTCTGGAGAACTTCGCCTACGAAATCTGCGGCTGCAGCGGGGACTGGACCCCCGCCTCGTTCGTCGAGGAACAGACCCTCAACATCCGTGAACAGGTGGGAGACCGTCACGTCATCCTGGGGCTCTCTGGAGGGGTCGACTCCTCCGTCGCGGCGGCGCTCCTGCAGCGGGCCATCGGCGACCAGCTGCACTGCATCTTCGTCAACAACGGCCTGCTCCGGAAGGGCGAGTGGGACCAGGTGCAGGACACCTTTCGCGGTCACTTCGACATGGACCTCCACACCACCGACGCCACGGGCCGCTTCCTGGACCGCCTCGACGGCGTGGTCGACCCGGAGGAGAAGCGCAACGTCGTCGGCAACACGTTCATCGAGGTCTTCGAGGAACAGACCGAAGAGATTGCCGCCGACCTGGGGCACCGCCCCGAGTTTCTGGCGCAGGGCACGCTCTATCCGGACCTTATCGAGAGCGTGTCCTTCAAGGGCCCCTCGGCCACCATCAAGACGCATCACAACGTGGGCGGGCTGCCCGAGGAGCTCGACTTTGAGCTCATCGAGCCGTTCCGGGAGCTGTTCAAGGACGAGGTCCGGGAGATCGGCCGCCTGCTCGATGTCCCGGAGCACATCGTGGGTCGTCATCCCTTTCCGGGGCCGGGACTGGCCATTCGCATTTTGGGGGCGGTCACGCGCGAACGACTGGCCCTGCTTCGAGAGGCCGACGACATCTTTATCGAGGAGCTGCGGGCCAATGATCTCTACGACGAGGTGTGGCAGGCCTTCGCCGTGTTGCTCCCGGTACAGAGCGTGGGGGTGATGGGAGATGAACGAACCTACGAAAACGTCTGCGCCCTCCGGGCGGTGACCAGCGTGGACGGCATGACGGCCGACTGGGCGCACCTCCCGCACGACTTTCTCGGCCGCGTGTCCAGCCGCATTGTCAATGAAGTGCGTGGCATCAATCGGGCAGTGTACGACGTGAGTTCAAAACCTCCGGCTACGATCGAATGGGAGTGACTACTGGCAGAGCACGCCGGTTGCGGCGGGAGGCCACCCTCCCTCAGGGCGAAGTGCCTTCCCCGGAGAGAATCTCGAAGACCCACAGGCCTGCCTCGTCCGCCCTGAGCCCCCTGTCCCCCTGCCCAACGCCGTAGATCCTTCATTTCCATGATGCACCGTGTGTCCGTATCGGTCCTCCTGCTGATTGGGGTTGTCGCGCTGACGGGCCGGCCAGCCCATGCCCAAGAGCAAGATGCCATCCCTGAGATTCCGGACGCAGAGCTCATGTTCGAACAGGGCCTTGCGGCTTTCGAGCGAGGAAGGTACGGAAAGGCCGCCAAACGCTTCCGCCTGGTCACGGAATATGAGCTTAATCGCAAGACGACCGCCGCCCTGTTGATGGGGGGGAAGGCGCTTGTTCGGGCGGGGCGCTACCGGGACGCGATCGATCGGCTTCGAACCCTGCTGGATCGGTATCCAACGACGACGTACCGGGATCAAGCCGAGTCAATCCTCACATTGGCGCAACGACGCCTTCAGCGCTCCGGGCAGGGTCCGGATACGCTCCGTGTCGGCGTTGCCCTCCCAATGGGGGACGCACAGTTGGCGCTGTCCCAGGCCCTCTTCAACGGCATCCGTCTGGCGGTTGAAGAGCACAATGGGGTGCGGCGACGATACGCTCCGCCTCCAGACCTGCCAGCATCGGCCGATACGTTCGAGGTCTACAGCACCAGCGAAGCCCGCGGAGACAGCCTGGCACAGGAAGACGGACAAACTACCGTGGCGACCCCAACCGACACGGTCCGGGTCGACTCCCTGCGGATTGTCACCGAGCGCGTGGAGCGTCCTGATTGGGTGGCCAAGATGTACCTCCGTCGGGTGGGAGAACGACCCGAAACTGCCCGGGCCGCCGTCGACTCACTGGTGCGCATCGACAACGTGGACGTGATTGTTGGGCCCATCCGGAGCGAAATGGCACGACCGGCCGGCGGGCGGGCCGAGCAGGCCCGCGTTCTCCTCGTCGCTCCGGTGGCGACCAACGACGCTGTGTCGCAGGGGCGAAACTACGTCTTCCAGGCAAACCCGACGTTCGCAATGCGGGGCCGCCTCATGGCCCGGTTCGCGAACGAGGGGCTCCTCCTCGACCGCGTCGGCATGATTTACGAGCCGGGCAATTCCTACAGTGCCCGCATGGCAGAAGGGTTCCGGGCCGAGGTTCGACGCCAGAACATGAAAATGCCTCTCTCGCTCCGCCTCCAGAACGCCCAGGATTGGTCCCGTCTCCCAACGCTCGTCAACAAAGACTCGACGATCACTGACTCACTTCTGGCGCGGCCCGAGGCGTTTTACCTGCCCGTCGCGGGCGGAAACACCGTCGGCAAGATCCGGGGGGCCCTCACGGGACTGAGAAAACTCGCACCCGGCACTCGGGCGCTCGGGAACAGTCAGTGGCACAATCTTCCGTTCGCGAAGATCGCAAGCAAATTGACAGCCACGTACGCGAATAACTTCTACGTGGACACGAAGCGACCAGCGGTGCAGCGGTTCATTAAGCGCTACCGCCTCCTAACCGGCACGACGCCGGGTGAGCTCTCCGCCGATGGTCGGCGTCTCGCCTACGCGGGATACGACGTCGCCCACTTTCTGCTGTCTCAGCTTTCCCCGACCGCCACCCGTCTAGATCCGCGAGCGCTCCGCGCTGCCCCAGTGCATGAGGGCCTCGGCACCCGAATTGACTTCGGGGAGGGCAACGTAAACCAAGCACTGTTCTTCCATCGGTACCGGAATCAGCAGATCGAGCTTCTTCAATAGAGGCCCTGTGGGACCCACGTGCCGTACTCCATCGTGGTTTAAAGTCCACAGAGGAACAGGACCTTCCCCCTGTCGTTTCGCGTTGCGAGTTTTCGTGTCGGAAGACAAAACCGACAAGAGCTCGGGAAAACTGTCCATTGGCTGTGTCTCGGTGATGGCATCCGCCCATGCGCCTGTCGGTCTTCACGTCCATTCTGCTTTTCGCCTTCGTCGGAGCCGTCGGCGGGTGTTCGGGGAGTGAACGGCTTACGTACGATGGGCCCAAGGAGGCCTACACGAAGGGGATTTCGCAATTTGAGGAGGGGGATTACAAGTTGGCTGTTCGTTTCTTTCGGGGGGTGCTCGAGTACGGGCGCGGAAACAAGTGGGCCGCCAATGCGCAGTACAAACTTGCCATGGCTCAGCGCAAGAGGGGGAAGCACCTAGTCGCCGCGAGCGAGTTCAAGCGCTTTACGGAGATCTATCGAAACAGCGCAAAGGTTGCCGAGGCGCAGTTTGAGCGGGCCAACTCCTACTACCTCCGGTCTCCGATGTATCGGCTCGATCAGTCGGACTCCCGGCAGGCGATCTCGCTCTTTCAGCTCTTCATTGACCAGCATCCGAATCACAGGCTCGTGCCCGAGGCCGAGAAGAAGATCGACGAGCTCCGGGCCAAGCTGGCCCACAAGAAATATGCCGCGGCTCAGCTCTACGAGCAGCGCGAGATGTGGCAGGCCGCCACAGAAGTGTACGTCGACGCTTTCAACAAGTATCCAGACACGAAGTGGGCCGATGAGGTCCTTCTGGGAGCGGTACGCTCCTACGTTCAGTACGCGGACCGAAGCATTCAGAAAAAGCAGGCTGAACGGTACCGGAAGGCCATCAAGTACTACAATCGGCTTACCCAGCTTTTCCCCGAGAGCAAGCTGCTCAGCCGGGCAGAGGAACTGTACAGCGAGGCGCAGCGCAAGCTCGAGCGTGTTCAGGCCCAGGAGGACGAGCAATCGCTTGCCCGTGACGGCGGGTCTCGCGGGTCCAGATAGACGACCGACGTGTAAGTCCGACGTGTCATGGACATCGGCCTCTTCGGGGGATCGTTCAATCCTCCTCACATCGCACATCTAGTCGTGGCCGAGGTCGCACGCGATCAGTTTGGCCTGGACGAGGTGTGGTGGATCCCAAATTCCACACCGCCCCACAAGCCTGAGGAGGAACTTGTGGCCGTCGAACATCGGGTCGCGATGACCCAGCGCACAATTGAGTCCAATCCCACCTTTCGCGTCTGTGATATCGAGGTACAGCGGGAGGGGGTGTCGTACACGGTCGAAACCCTCCGAGTCCTACAGGAAGAGCATACCGACACGGACTTTGCCCTCATCATCGGGAGTGACAGCCTCGATCATTTCGCGGAGTGGCACCGGCCCGACGAGATCGCCGAACGCGTGCCAATCATCGTGTACAAGCGACCGGGGGCGATTGAGTCCGTCGCTGAGCCCCGGTTTGCGAATCGTGTTCGGTACGCCGCCGCCCCCGTCATGGAGGTGTCGGGGACCGAAATCCGGGCGCGGTGCCGGGCAGGACGGTCCATCCGACACCTTGTGCCGGAGGACGTGCGAACGTACATTGAGGCCCACGACCTGTACCAGGACGACGAGTGACGGTGTCCGAGCCGAAGATCTCAGACCAGTCGCCATGACGCCAGAGGGCGTCCGGCGGCCTCGCTGTACCGCTTCCCGAACCCCGTTGTCGCCTCCCCAGTTTGCTATCAGGAGACTCTGGAACCCTGCTCCACTCGCATTCCGCTAACCGCTCCCAACCCCGCACCATGGCCGTTACCGAATCTACCATGATTGAGTTGGGCCATCCGGCCCCTGACTTCTCACTCCCCGCCGCCAATCCTGACGTTGACGATCGGGGGGGCGAAACCCGCTCGCTTGCCGACTACCGCGACGCCGAGGTGCTCGTCGTTGTCTTCATGTGCAACCACTGCCCGTACGTCCAGCACATTGAGGACGCTCTCCTTGATGTAGCGCGCGAGTACCAGGAGCAGGATGTGCAGTTCGTCGGCATCTGCTCGAACGACCCGGAGCGCTACCCGGACGACTCGTTCGAGAGCATGGCCGAGCGGGCCCGGGAGAAGAACTACCCCTTCCCGTATCTGCAGGACGAGACGCAAGAGGTGGCCCAGGCATACGAGGCGGCCTGCACGCCCGACTTCTACGTCTTCGATGAGAACCGCACGCTTGCCTACCGCGGCCGCTTCGACGAAACGCGCCCCGATGGCGACGAGGCGCACGGGGCCGACCTGCGGCAGGCACTCGACGAACTGTTGGAAACTGGACAGGTGACGACGGAGCAGTTCCCCTCCATGGGATGCAATATTAAGTGGAAACCAGGGGTAGAGCCGGCCCACACGTCGTAGCGATGCTCTGAAGGCTCCGCCAGGCCCCCTGCGCTGGGCGTTGAGCCCTGGGGGATTCCCAGTGGCGTGCGCTCCTCCGTGTCCAAACCGAAACTCAATTATGTTTGGCGGACGAGCGTTCCGAACCTGGCCCCGCGTCCTTGCCGGGGCGTGTGGCGTCTCGATCCTCTTCTTCGTCGTAATGGTGATGGCCGAGCAGGCCCTCGGGGACAGGGTTCGCATCACCCGGGCGGGACTGCTAATCAGTGCGGCAGCCTTCGTGGGCTACATCGCGGTCTCCTGGATCATTCGTCTCGACGAGACCCATCCCGACTGACAAAGCGATGGGGAAAGAGCGCGGGCTGGGAACGACAGAATCATCGAGCGCGGCTGTGCATTAGAGCCGTACCTCTTCTGGAACCAGCACAGGCCGCTCGTAGGGGTCTGAAAGCGCTTCCAAAAGAGTGCCGTACCACGCTTGCGACATCACAATCGACGAATCAATTCCCTGGAGGTGATAGAATGAGTGACGCCGTCGACACACCCACGCCGGAGGAAGAACGTTCAGCTTTCGAAAAGGCACAGGAGGAAGAAGAGGACGTAGACCCGCGCACCATCCCGGAGAAGTTGGAAGAAGAGCCGCCAATTGGGGATGAGATCGAGTATCCAGACTACCCGGAAGAAGACCACGAGACCTGGCGGATCCTCGTTGAGCGTCAGATGGAGCAGCTTCCGGGACGGGCCTGTGACGCGTACATGCGGGGACAGGAGGTCCTGCAGTTGGAGGCCGACCAGATCCCGGACTTGGCCGACCTGAGCCGCCGTCTCAACAAAGAAACTGGATGGACGGTGGCCAATGTGCCGGGGCTCATCCACGAGAAAGACTTCTTCTCGCTGCTCTCGGAACGCAAATTTCCCTCTACCAACTACATCCGGGGTCGAGACGAGCTCGACTACACACCGGCTCCGGACTGCTTCCACGACATCTTCGGTCACATGCCGATGCTTACGCAGCCGGAGTTTGCGGACTTCTACCAAATGTACGGAAAGGCCGCCCAGAATGCGGACGGAGCCGACCGGCCGCGGTTAGAACGGTTCCACTGGTTCACTGTCGAATTTGGGCTGATCCGAGAGAATGGGGAGAAGCGCATCTTTGGCGCCGGCATCGTGTCGTCGAACGAGGAGGTGACCCATGCCCTCTCCGACGAGGTTACGCTCCATCCGTTCGACCCCGAGCACATTGTCGAGAAGGACGACTATGAAGTGTACAACCTGCAGGATGAGCTCTTCGTCCTCGACTCCTTCGAACAGCTCGTAGACGGCTTCCGCGACTGGACGACGAGCAAGGGGCTCCTGTGACCGTCGCTTGAGTCGGTGCGCGGCCCCCGCACCTGGTAAGTAGACTGGTACGCCCCAGTGCCCCGTCCTGCGCTCGGCAGGGTGGGGCATTCTGCATTCGAGGAGAGCCGTCTGGAAACCGTCGGCGGCAATCCCGTTGGGGTTTTCGCAGGGCAATCCCAAACCAAACGCACTACGACACCGATGGACGAAGACACGCAGGCGCGTCTTTCTGCACGAATTACGGGGCGTGTGCAGGGCGTCGGGTTTCGCAACTTCACGCGGCGACGGGCTCGGCGACTCGGTGTGACCGGATGGGTGCGCAACGAACGGGATGGGTCGGTTCGACTGGAGGCAGAAGGGCCGCGAACGGCGCTCGACTCCCTGGTCGACGCCGTCCATCGGGGCCCGCGCATGGCCCAGGTTGACGACGTGGAGGTGAACTGGGCCGACGCCACCGACGAGTTTGAGACGTTTCGGGTGCGTCGCTAGGTCACGTCCAGACGACACCGAGGACGATCCATGACTGATCTCTCGGGCCCAGGTGCGGGGACATCGTCCGGGCCGCCTTCAACGCGGACCGAACTCCTAAATCGTGCGGTCCGTCGCCTCAGGGCTGCCGACCGCCCAGCCCCTCGACGGACCGCGGAGTGGATGCTGACCGAGGTGCTCGACTGCGACCGGGCGCGGCTCTACGCGCATCCAGAGCGGCCCGTCCCACCCGGGCCCGCAGAGCGGTTCGAGGCCATGACAGAGCGACGCGTGGAGGGCGAGCCGCTCCAACACATCCTGGGGCACGCCTCTTTCCATGGGCTCCAGCTTCAGGTGTCCCCGGAGGTAATGATCCCCCGCCCCGAGACTGAACACGTCGTCGAGCGCGCCCTTGCCTGCATCGAGGATACGGAGCGCCCACGCGTGCTTGACGTTGGGACCGGGAGCGGATGCATCGCTCTCGCCCTCAAGCACGAGCGCCCCGACGCCTCCGTGCATGCCTGCGACGTGAGCACCGATGCCCTTTCGGTGGCCCAGGCGAACGCCCGTGCCCTGGAGCTCCACGTACGGTTTCTGGAGGCCGACGTCAGCGCCGACGAGATTCCCAGACGGGTGCCGCGCAACCTGGACCTGCTGGTGTCGAATCCCCCCTACATCCCCGATGCTGAGGCCGATACGCTGCCGGCCGTCGTGCGCGAGTACGACCCGGCAGTGGCCCTCTTCGTGGGGGAGGATCCGCTCCACTTCTACCGATCGCTCTCCGACTGGGGCCAAGAGCTTTGCGTGCCGGGGGCCAGTGTCGTATTCGAAGTCCATCCCGAGTACGCCGGGGAGGTCGTAGGGCTACTCCGGCGGAACGAGTTTGCTGAGGTCCGTCGGGAGGACGACCTGGGGGACCGACCGCGCGTCGTTTGGGGACAGATTCCGAGGAGCGCACCCGGGTAATCATTCAGAGGAAACGGCCTCCGAAGTCCCAAACACGCGGGCGGCCTCCCGGTGCATGATGGCGTGGAGATCGGCGGTCGCCTCGGGCGTGGCGGCGTATCCTCCCGAAAGCAGGAGCACAACCGGAAGGTTGCGGGCGTGGAGTTGCTCCAGCACATACCCGTCCCGGGCATGGAGGCCCTCTCGCGTGAGCGAGATGCGCCCGAACCGATCGTCGCTGGCCACGTCGATACCGCCGAGGTAAAAAACGAGGTCGGGCCTTACCGTGTCCAGCACGCGAGGAAGATGGGCCCGCAGGGTCTTCAGGTAGGCCTGATTTCCGGTCTCGTCGTCCAGCGGAACGTCGAGGGAGGAAGGAGGCTTCTCGAAGGGGTAGTTGCGCGCCCCATGCATTGAGAAGGTGAACACAGACTCGTCGTCTGCGAAGAATGCCGCGTTGGCATTGCCCTGGTGCACGTCGAGGTCGACGATGAGGACACGCCGGACCCAACATGCCGACTGGAGGACGCGAATGGCTACGGCCACGTCGTTGAGCACGCAGAATCCCTCCCCATGGTCGGGGAAGGCGTGATGCGTGCCCCCGGCAAGGTTGGCCGCGATGCCGTCCGTGAGCGCCATGAAGGCGGCGTTGACGGTGCCCTGTACGGCCAGCCGGGACCGGTACACGAGGCGCTCCGACCACGGCAGGCCCATGCGCCGCTCAGCGTGGGCGGGAAGGGTCCCCTCCGCGAGATCAGTCAGGTACTCAGACGTGTGAACGCGTCGAAGGTCGTTCCAATCCGCCTGACGAGGAGACACTACATTGGTGGGGGGGACCAGGCCTTCCCGACCGAGAAGGCGATGGAGTGCCGGAAACTTCCCCATCGGAAAGGGGTGGTCGTCGGGAAGGGGGACATAGTACCCGTCACAGTAACTGGCTCGCATGCACTCCTAGAGCGAACTAAACCAAACATATGAGACAAGGCTAGAGCCAAACCTCCCCGACGCAAGCAGGGGAGCGGGATCCGTTTCCGGATGCCCGAGTGGCAGTCCGGGCGAGAAAGTGTGGAGGGTCACAACATAGAAACGCCCGACCGGCAATCACCGGTCGGGCGCTTAGTATTCGAGACCACAGAGACAGGATCCCTATCCGCCTCCAATGTTCGAAGAACACCGCAGTGGTTACCAAATCAGTAAATTTGACCCAGAATAGCTAGGCACCATCGAACCCTTGGAGTCCCCCGCGAGGAGACCAGTGTTCGAATAGGGTAAGCGAACCTCACCCGATGTCCCTACAGGGAGTCCTTCGCTAGAGAAAACAAGGTGACACACTGCGAAGGGGGAGTCCCTGCAGGGAAGAGTGGTGCCACGGCGGCATGGAAATTGCGCTCAGCACTGTTGACCGAACCGACAGTGTAGCACCGCTACGAGGTCCTGCGACGGACTCGGATCAAAGCCCGGTCGCTTCCCCTTCGCGGGGTAGACGGAATGGTGCCCGGAACCAGACCAGGAGGATGCGGCGAGCTAATCTTCGTTGGATCCGTTGCGACCAGCGTGCGGTGTGGTGCTACCACCATTCTCGTCCCCCGAGGTCTCTTGCTGCACGGTTACATCCTGGTCCGACGGCGCTGGACCAGTGAGATTGTCACTGCAACCTCCAAGCACGAGCATGCCGGCGAAGAGGGCGGCAGTGAAGAGAGAACCGAGTGAGGAGAGGCTCAGGCGATTCATAATATTACGGAATTACTGACATGATTGTGATTTCTACTGGCGACCAATAGTATGTGGGACGTGTAGCATAGTTTCAAGTCTGAAGAGGTAAAAGATATGTCGGGTCCGTCCTGTGGTGGGTACTCATGTACTGTAAAGCGGTAAAAATTTCGATGTTGCTCCTTCTGGTGGGTGCTCCTGTCGCCGTAGGGCAGCCAGATGCGGGGGGCGAGCGTGGCATTCCGTTCCCGAGCGAGCACTACGCCCCGCCGGAGTACCGACAGAGTCCTCAGAACTGGGACGTCGTCCAGGGGCCTCGGGGCCTGATCTACGTCGCGAATAATGACGGCGTCCTGAGGTATGACGGGGAGCGGTGGGACCTCATTCCCACGAGCTCGTTCGTGCGCTCCCTAGCGGTCGACAGCCTTGTCTTCGTCGGGATCAAGGGAGACTTCGGATATCTGCGTCCCGACTCCACGGGCGAGCTCCACTACAGGTCTTTGTATGATCAGATTCCCCCCGATGAACGAGACTTCGGGGACGTATGGAACACGCATGTTCTCGACGAAGGCGTCTACTACCAGACCAACAAACGCCTTTTCCGGTGGGACGGCACGGACATCACATCCTGGTCCAGTGAGAAACGGTTTCACACCTCGTTCGCTGTCAACGGTACGCTCTACGTGCGCGACGAGGGACCGGGTCTCCTCCGAATGGAAGGGGACTCGTTGGAGCCTGCGCCGTCGGCGGAGGCGTTTCATGATACGCCAATCTATATGATGGCTCCGCACCCGAGCGGCGGCCTGCTCGTTGGCACGCAGAACAAGGGACTTCTGCTGTACGACGGGAAGACTGTTCAGTCCTTTGCCCCTCAACTCACGTCGTACCTCCGGGAGAACGATCTGTACCACGGGTGCTGGCTTCCCGGAGACCGGTACGCGCTAGGAACGGTCAAGGGGGGGACGGTCATCGTGGACGCTGAGGGTGAGGTCGTGCGTGTCCTGAAAAAGTCGTCGGGACTCCCTAACAACACCGTGAACCACGTATATGCGGGTCGGGAGGGGCAGCTCTGGATAGCACTCAACAGAGGAATATTCCGGGCCAACCTCAATGCCCCGCTAACGATACATGACCAGCGCACTGGACTCGAAGGAAGGGTCCTTGGCATCTACAAGCCCAACGACACGACGTACGTGGCGACGGCGAGTGGACTGTATGTGCTCAGGACCCAAAATCAGGTTCTCAGGGACGGGAACGGCAAGTTCGAGAGATGGGGAAGCATCCCAGTGGTTCGAGACATGCAGTCCTTCGACGGTCGTCTGCTGGCTGGTACACGGGAAAAAGGCGCTTACCAAATTGAGGGGCGTACTAAAGACCAAATTGGGGATTGGATATTCACGCACGATCTTCTGAAGCCGGAGGGTACGGAAATTGTCTATGCCGGAACGCGCTCGGGGCTGAAGGGGCTAACGCGGACGCAGGATGAGTGGACCTCCTTTTCGGTAGAGGAAATTCAGGAAGAGGTGCGGTCCCTTACTGCTGAAGGCGACAGCGTTCTCTGGGCAAGCACGACTGGGGGCGTCATACGGGTTCTCCTGTCCCCCGATGGGCGGAAGAGTACGGAAGTGATTCGGTATGACACACAGGACGGACTTCCCGAGGGCGAAAAAGGAGTCGCGACGGTCAACGGCAAAGTGACCGTTTTTTCGAGAGAAGGTCTCTTTCAGATCGAAGACACGGGGCCCTCCCCTACCGCCTGGCAATTTGACAGCCGCCCATCACTTTTGCCCAACGTTGAGGGGGCGGACACGATGGCACTCAAGTCCTACCGTGAGAGTGAGGATGGGGACCTCTGGGTTGCCCTTGGAAATCGTGTCTTCGTGGGTCACCAGACGGGAAACGAAACGTATAGTTGGGAGGCGGTTGAGCCACTCCATTTTCCGAAGCCGAACAAGGTAACTCTAAGCATTGAACGGGACAGTACGATCTGGCTTAGCGACGGGCGTCGCCTCTTCCGCTACGCACCGTCCGAACGTCGGGAAATCGAGCCTCCGCAGGCGGATTTCCAGGCGCTTGTGCAGCAGGTCACAACGCTTCCCGAGGCCCGGGTCGTATACGGGGGAAACCCATCAGGCCTCGGTCCTGATACTGCGCTTACGATTCCGTACGGCAAGGACCTCCGCATTGAGGTGGCGGCGCCGCTGTACAGCACAGTTGAGCCTCACCAGTACCGGTATAAACTCGTCGGTCGGAGCGACCAGTGGTCCGACTGGACGAAAAAAGCAAGCTGGCAGTACCGAGATCCCTGGGAGGGCACGTACCACTTCCGCGTTCAGGCCCGGAATGACCGGGGGCGCACGAGCAAAGTGGCGTCGCTGACGCTACACATCCAGCCGCCCTGGTACCGCTCGAGGTGGGCCTTCCTGTTCTACGGCGTCGCCTTTATCGTTGTGGCCTACGGATACCGGCGGTACTACCTGATCAAGGAGGAAAAGCAGCGGGCCCGTGAGCGGGTGCGGAAACTGGAGCAGGAGCGTGTCGTCGCCGAGCGGCTCAAGCAAGCGAACGAGCGGCTCCGCGAGGCCAATCGCCTCAAGGAAGAGTTTCTGGCCACCACCTCGCACGAACTGCGCACCCCGCTCACGAACATTCTCGGCTCCCTCGAGGTACTGCGGGACACGGCGACGGACGAGCAGAAAAGCTTCCTGGACATTATCGAGAAAAACGGGAAGCGGTTGAAGCGGACACTGAACGCCCTTCTCGACCTATCAATGCTCCGGTCCGAAGACGAGGAGCCGGACCTTTCACCGACACCTATCGGCGAGTGTGCGCGCCAAGTAGCGTCGGACTTCCGAGACGAAGCGGAGGAGAACGGGCTCTCCTTCTGGGTGGATACCCCGGAGGTCCCCGTACATGCCGACGTCGACGAGCAATATCTCGAGCAAGTTCTGCGCAATCTGCTTGAGAATGCCCTCAAGTTCACGGACGAAGGGCACGTGGCGGTATCCGTCAGTCGCAATAATGACCGGGTCCACCTGGAGGTTGAGGATACTGGCATCGGCATCGATGAGGACTTTCTACCGGACCTGTTCGAGGAGTTCAGGCAAGAATCACGGGGCCGCGACCGCACCTATGAAGGGAACGGGCTGGGACTGGCGATCTCGTCGCGCCTGGTCGAGCAGATGAACGGAACCATCGGCGTCGAGACGACGAAGGGAGAGGGAAGCACCTTCATGGTCGAGTTCCCGCGCTCCGACGTGGAAACCGCCTCAACGCCAGAGGAGGCATAGGACGTTCCGTATCTCCACGGTGCGCTCCGTCTGGAGGGCGCCGGCCATCCGGGCTTGAGGCAACGCCGACCGGCCGGAATCCTCCGGGATGCTTCTCCGGGGGAAACGCCGGGCGTAGATTGTGTCATTCGCTTCACAAGCTTGCCGGGTGCCGACGCCGACCCGGCCCCGGATCCAGGCGAAAGGACCGAAACAATTCGGGGGACTCGGGGTGGTGGATGCATCCGTGCGCTGCCACATCCTGCCCGTTTGATTATCCGTCCCATGGCCGTCTCCAAACGACTCGCACAACTGCTCGCCGGAATCGGTCTTGTTCTCGTGGGACTTCTGGGGGGCATTCTCACGATGCTCGTCGTCGATGAGGATTCCGAGGCACCACCCGTCACCCGCATTGTCCGGCAAGTGGAGTCGGGAACCGAGGTAGGAACCACTCAGACTGCCTCCTCCGTGGAGAAGCTCGCGGAGGAGGGAGGGCCTCAGCCTTCCGCCCTCAACCGGCTGTTCACAGAAGTTGCCCAGGAAGTGCGGCCTGGGGTCGTGTCTGTTCGCGTGCGATCCGGCGACGGGGGAGGCGAGCAGGGCCTTCCCTTCGAACCCCCATCAGGGAGGAACTTGGGAAGTGGAGTGATTATCAGCCCGGATGGCTACATCGTCACGAACAATCACGTTGTCAAGGATGCAGGGCGTATTCAGGTGCGCCTGGCCGACAACCGACAGTTCGAGGGGCGCGTCGTGGGCACAGACGCCTCCACCGATCTTGCCGTGATCCGGATCGATGCCGAGTCCGATCTTCCCGTCGTCCCGTTCGGAAACTCGGACCGAGTCCAGGTGGGCGACTGGGTGGTTGCAGTCGGCAACCCGCTGCGGCTTACCTCGACCGTCACGGCCGGCATCGTTAGTGCCCTTGGCCGCCAGCTGAGCATCATCAAGAACCAGTTTGGAATCGAGAACTTTATTCAGACCGACGCGGCCATCAATCCGGGCAACTCTGGAGGTCCTCTCGTGAACCTGCAGGGAGAGCTCATCGGCATCAACACAGCCATTGCTAGTCGGAGTCGACGTTCCTCGGGGTACGGGTTTGCCATCCCGTCGAGGCTGGTCAAGCGCGTGACGACGGACCTGATCGCGTACGGAGAGGTGCGGCGGGGCTTCCTTGGGGTCCGCATGCGCCGCGTCACCGCGCAGGACGCCGAAGAACGCGGGCTCGCCGACATTCGTGGGGCCTACATTGTCGAGGTCCAGCCCAGGAGTGCGGCGGACCGGGCAGGAATGCAGGAGGGGGACATTGTGGTGTCGGTCCGGAATGAGCCGGTGGAGGCGCCGAACGACCTTCAGAGCAAGGTTGCCCTCCAGCGCCCCGGTGATACCGTAACCGTCGGTGTGTGGCGGGATGGGGCGAAGAAAACCTTCGAGGTAACGCTCATGGGAAAGGACACTCCCGCCTACCAGAAATGGCTGAGTGACCTTCAGTCCGGGCCGTCTCTCAGATCGCAATCCCCTGAAGACCGGCGTCCCGAATCGGACGGCACTGCGGTGACTGAGGTCGATGAATGGGGGGTGGGACTGCGTCCACTCACCGACGCTGAGGCCTCAGAGTTCGAGACCGAGGCCGGAGTGTACGTCGCCTACGTAGAGAGCGGGGGCCAGGCAGCCGCCGCCGGATTGCCCCGGGACGTTGCAATTACGCACCTCGACGACACCCGGATCGAGACCCTTTCCGACGCGGTTCAGCATCTGTCGAAGGCAACAGGGCCGGTCCTCGTGCAGGTGCAGCGCCGGGACGGCACCCCAGCCTACTACGAAGTCGACTAGCTTCGCTGGGACGTTGAGCGTCTGAAGCTTGTGCCCGGAAGATCGGACGTTCTCGTTTCGGCGGAGGTCATGATACCTCCCCCCTGCGCTTCCACGTTTGATGTATCAACGTTCAAACGACCACAGTATGCTCCGGTACCTGACTGCAGGCGAATCGCATGGTGAAGCCATCATCGGCATTCTTGAAGGAGCACCCGCCAAGCTCCCGCTCACGCCTGAGGACATCAACGAGCACCTGGCCCGGCGCTGGCTCGGATACGGCCGGGGAGGGCGATCGAAAATCGAGAACGACAAGGTTCACATCTACTCCGGAGTCCGGTTTTCTGAGACGCTTGGGAGCCCCATCGCCTTCCGTATCGACAATGGGGCCTACGAGAAGGACAAAGCGGGATGGCCCGAGAAGATGGCCATCGAGGGGGAGCCACCGGACGACATGGAGAAGGTGACGATGCCCCGACCGGGCCACGCGGACCTGGCGGGCAAACAGAAGTACGAGCATGACGACATGCGACCCGTCATCGACCGGTCGAGCGCCCGCGAAACGGCCATGCGGGTCGCCTGCTGTTCAATCGCCCGACGCTTGCTCAACGAGTTCGGCATTGAGGTAGGCAGTCACGTGGTGCGCATCGGCGACGTGGGCTTCGGCGAGCCGGAGGAGTGGGCCGACCGTCGCGACGCCCTTCTCGAAGAGGGCGGTGCGAGCGCCATCTACGAGGCGGCCGACGAGAGCGCCACCCGCATGCTCGACGACGAGATGACGGAGCGCTGTGTTGAGCACATCGACCAGACCAAGAAGGAGCGCGACTCGCTCGGGGGCGTCTACGAGGTGGCCGTCACAGGCGTGCCGCCGGGGCTCGGATCCTACGTCCACTGGGACCGCCGGCTCGACGGGCAGCTCGTCCAGGCCATCTGCTCGATTCAGGCCCAGAAGGCCGCCGAGGTGGGCGACGGCTTCTTCGACGCGCAACGTCGGGGCTCGCAGGTGCACGATCCCATTGAGCCCCGCACGGATGGCAGCCGGACCTACCCGCGCCGAACCAACCACGCTGGGGGCACGGAGGGCGGCACGTCCACCGGCATGCCCCTGATCGTGCGCGGCTACATGAAGCCGATTCCTACCCTCATCAAACCGCTCGACTCGGTGGACACCGCCACGGGTGAGCCCCAGCCTACCCGCTACGAGCGAAGCGACATTACGAGCGTCCCGGCGGCCTCGACGGTGGCCGAGGCAACGGTCGCCTACACGGTGGCCAACGCCTTCCTCAGGAAGTACGGCGGCGATTCGGTCCCCGAAATCCGCCGCCACCTTGAGGCCGACCGCAAGGCCCACGAGTAAGGGAGGGGCGTGGCGGTCTATCGATTTTGGGGCGACGAAACGGTGGGCCGCCACTCGCTTTCAAGAAAAAGGACACCCCGTCGGTGATAGACACCGCCGCCTGGACCAGCATGTCGTGGAGCACCCATGGAACGCAACGTCTCTTCCCAATCGGAAACCGAAAAGCACGTGACTGGCCCCCTTGTGGGGCGGCCCAGCGCGCTGAAGGAAATGGTGGAGGCCATGCCGGCTCCCATTGCCCTGCTCGACGACCAGTGGCGCATCCTCGCCCACAGCCGACGCTGGCTGGATGTTTTCCAGAGCGAGAGCACCGAAGCGCAAGGGCCGATTTCGCTCGACCAAATCGAATCGGACGGATCGGCCTCCACAATGCAGGCGCTTCAGTCTCCGGCGGAGCGTCGCCTCTTTTTCGACGTGTTCGACGACCCCGACGATGAGTGGCGCACGACGTTCGTCCAGATCCTGGACGAAAAGACGATGCGGCGTGGTCACAGACGGCCCCTTGCCCAGGCAGAAGGCCCCACCTACTGGGTAGACTGGGAGGTGCGCCCCTGGCAAACGAAGGACAACGAGGAGCGAGGCGTGCTCCTGTCCGTCGTCGACCGGACCAACGAGCGTCAGGCCGAGTGCATGCGCCGCCAGGTGGAGCGCCGGTTCGATGCGCTGGTCGACACGATTAGTGAGGGGGTGCTGCTGATGGACGACCGGGGCGTTTTCCGAGACGGCAATGAGGCCGCGCAGGACATTCTGGGCCGGCCCCTCGACGAAATTATTGGGAGCCGGTTTGACGACGACATCTGGAACGGACTCCGGGAGGATGGCACCCCGCTCCCCAACATCGACTTTCCGTTCTGGCGCGCGCACGTGGAGCGCGAGACGGTGCAGGAGGAGGTGATGGGCATTTATCCCCCTGATGCTCCCCCCCGATGGATCCGCGTCAACGCCCAGCCCCTTTTCGAGGAAGACCGGGAGGTCCCCTACGCCGTCCTCGTTTCCTTTACGGACATCACCGATGAACGGCTCAAGGAAGAGGCGCTGCAGACCTCCCGCGATCTGCTATCGAGCGTGCTCAGCAGCTCCCTCGACGGCATCATCGTGTACTCGGCGATCCGCGACGCCGACGACTCGATCGTCGATTTCGAGTGCGTAATGGTCAATCCGCAGGCCGAAAAGCTTATCGGCAGTGCCGCTGAAGATGTGGTCGGCGTTCGGCTGCGCGAGGCGATGCCCAAGCAGGAAGAAAAGGGATTCTTCGAAGACTACTGCGAAGTCGTGGAGTCCGGCGAGCCGGTCGAACGAGAGGTCCGTTACGACACCGATGACCTCGACGCCTGGTTTCACGTGATGGCGGTAAAGGTGGATGATGGCGTGGCCGTTACCTACCGCGACATCACCGAACGAAAAGAAGCGGCCCGGGCCATGGCTGCGGCCAATGCGAAGCTTGAACGGCGCAACCGGGCCCTGCGGGACTTTGCGTACATCGCGTCCCACGACCTGCAAGAACCGCTGCGCAAGGTCCGGTCCTTCTCCAACCTCGTGCTCGAAGACTACGGCGACGCAGTCGACGAGGCCGGCCGGCACTACCTCGAGCGGATGCAGGACGCTGCCGAGCGGATGTCGCAACTCATCAACGACCTGCTCACGTACTCGCGCATCACCACGCGGGCCCAGCCCTTCGAACTGATCGACCTGGAAACGGTGGCCCAGAATGTGTGCAACGACCTCGAGTTTCAGATCGATGACGTGAACGGGACCGTGGAGATCGGCGATCTCCCGAGCATAGAGGCCGACCCCACCCAGATGCGGCAGCTCCTGCAAAACCTCGTCGGCAACGGCCTCAAGTTCCACGAGCCCGGCGAGCCGCCGCGGGTCCGCGTACAAGGGACCCTGGAGCCGGCCGCCGAAGAGCTCCAGCAAGATGGTCGACTGGATGCATCCTGTACCGAGATGTGCCGGCTTACGGTCGAAGACAACGGCATTGGCTTTGAAGAGAGCCATGCGGACCGTATCTTCACGCCCTTCAAGCGACTGCACGGCCGCGACGCGTACGAGGGAACCGGCATGGGGCTGGCCATCTGCCGCCGCATCGTCGAGCGCCACGGAGGACACATCACCGTGTCGAGCACTCCGGAGGACGGAACCACCTTTACAATCCTGCTTCCCGCTCGCCGGACCGACGAGGCCGTTCCGACTGAATCCTAAAAACCGATCCCGTGACGAGTGACAAGGCGCTGGATGAATAGTGAGGGACACATCCGTATTCTTCTGGCCGAGGACGACCCGGACGACCGATTGTTGACGCGCCGGGCACTCGCGGAAAGCAGTGTGAGCACCGCCTTTACGGCGGTTGAAAACGGAGAAGAGCTCCTGCATTACCTCCGCCACGAGGAAGAGTACGACAACTCGCAGAGCGCCCCCCGCCCCGATCTCATTCTGCTCGACCTCAACATGCCTGGCACAGACGGCCGTGAGGCACTCCGTGAAATCAAGTCGGACTCGGAACTGCGACGCATTCCGGTCGTCGTGCTCACGACCTCGGAAGCCGAACAGGACATTCTGCAGAGCTACGACCTCGGCGTGAATGCCTTCGTGACCAAGCCAGTCACATTCGACGCCCTCGCCGACACCATGGAGTCACTCGGCGAGTTTTGGTCCAACCTCGTTAAGCTGCCTCCTGAGCGCGACGCAAACGAATGACTGCTGCTCCCAGAACCCTCGACATTTTGCTCATTGAGGATGACGAGGACGACTATGTCATCACGCGGGCCCTGCTCGACAAGGCTCAGACGCTCGACTGTACGCTCGACTGGGCCTCCAGCTACGAGGACGGCCGCGACGCGATTTTCTCGGGCGCGTATGACGTGTGTCTGGTCGACTACCGGCTCGGGGCGCAGAGTGGGCTCGACTTGCTCGAAGAAATCAACGCGCAGGGAGGGGTGCAGGCCCCCATTATCTTGCTCACCGGTCAGGGGGACCTGGAGGTAGACCTCCACGCCATGGAGGCAGGGGCCGCCGATTATCTGTCGAAAGATCAAATCGACACGCCCCTGCTGGAGCGCTCCATCCGGTACGCCGTCGAGCGCAAGGAAGCCGAGCAGCGCATCCGGGAGCAGGCTCAGCTTCTAGACAAGGCCCGCGACGCCATTCTGGCGCACGACATGGACGGCCGGATTGTGTACTGGAACAAAAGCGCGGAGCGCCTCACCGGCTGGTCGAAGGACGAGATCCTTGGGGAGCAGGCCCACGATTTCCTCTACGACCCCAACGACGAGGACAAGCTCCAGCAGTGCTACGACACGATGATGGAAGAGGGGGAGTGGACGGGGGAGCTTCACATGCGCACGAAGGACGACGAGGAGCTCATCGTCGAAAGTCGATGGACGCTCGTGCGGGACGAGAGGGAGGCGCCCAAGCAGGTTCTCGTCATCAACACCGACATCACCGAGCGAAAGCGACTCGAGTCGCAATTCCTCCGTTCCCAGCGCATGGAGAGCATCGGTCGCCTCGTCGGAGGCATTGCACACGACCTCGGGAACCTACTAGTGCCCATCACGCTGGGCGTGAAGGTCCTCAAGCGCCGCCTGGGACGCGACGACGACAAGGTGGACCGGACGCTCTCGATGATACAGAAGAGCGCTGAGCGTGGGTCTGACATGGTAGAGCAGGTGCTGGCCTTCGCTCGCGGCGTGGAAGGGGAGCGGGTGGCCGTGCAGCCGGAGATGATCGTCGAAGAGATCGAAGAGATGACAGAGGAGACCTTTCCGGAAAGCATCGACGTGCAGACGAGCATAGCCGACGATCTGCACCCGATTGTCGGGGACGCTACGCAGATCCAGCAGGTGCTCATGAACCTGTGCGTGAACGCCCGGGATGCCATGCCAGACGGGGGCACCCTCTCGATCGAAGCCCGGAACGTGGAATTCACCGAGAGCGATGCCCGCCGCAACATCGACGCAGAGCCGGGCTCTTACGTCTGCCTCGAAGTGCAGGACACCGGCACCGGCATGCCCGACGATGTCGTCGACAAGATCTTTGAGCCGTTCTTTTCGACGAAGGAGGAGGGCGACGGCACCGGGCTGGGACTGTCCACCGCCTACAGCATTGTTCAGAGCCACGATGGGTTCCTCGACGTGGAGAGTGAAGAAGGGGAGGGCACGACCTTCTGGATCTACCTGCCCCTCGCCGAAGAGGACGTGGCGTCTCACGCGTCGGTAAACGGGGAAGACGCCACTGAGCCCACCCGCGCCGACGGGGCCGGCGAACTCGTGCTCGTCGTGGACGACGAAGAGTTTGTTTTGGACACGGCCCAGCACACGCTCGAGACGGCCGGGTACGAGGTCCTGACCGCCCTCGACGCGGAGGCCGCCCTGCGCCTGGTCGACGAGCACGGCGAGGCAATCGACGCCGTCATTACGGACCTCCGGATGCCGGGGCGGAGCGGCCTCGAGCTGATTCGGACCCTGCGGGCCCAGTATCCCGATCTCTCCATCGTGGCCGCCAGCGGGGTGGCCGACGGGCGTACCGACGAGGCCCTCGACGCGGGGGCGCAGGTCTTCCTCGCCAAGCCCTTCACGGCCGAGAAGCTGGAAGAGTCACTCCGAGAGGTCCTTCGTAGCACGGAAGAGACCGCGGCGTAGTCCGATGCGCCGCCTCGGGCCTGTTCCCGAAGCGACGGATCAGAAGATGCCGGTCGTCACCCCGAACGTGACGATGGGCCGCCGGAAAACGGGCGCGTACCCGGCGTACAGCACGCCTCGAATCACCCCTGGCGCCTCCGGTTTGGGCCGGAGCACGATGGAGAAGCGTCCCCCCGCCGAGTGGACGGGAAGAACTTCGTAGGTGGGAACTTGGCTCGGCGCGTCGCCCTCGAAAAGGGTCTCCACGTCGAAGAACTTTCGCTCGTACCGATAGCCCGCGCCGACCGCCACGCCAAGACGTGGACGGTTGATCGTCCGGTGGGAGAGAAATGCCTGAACGCCGCCGGGAGAGCCCCCGATCGTGAGGTAGTTTCGCTTCCAAAGCTTCCAGGTCGCGTCTGCTCCGACCGCCGTTCCGAGGGTGACGGAGAAGGCAAACCCGTGGTCGGAATAGAAGCTGCCGTAGAGGGCGTAGCTGCGGTTGTCTAGATTGGCCGGATCGATGTCGGTATCGATCGCCTCCTCCATAGAGAATCGGCGGGTTGCTTCTCGTCGAAGGAACCGGGTCGAGGAGAGCGTGCCGGTGCCGACGAAGCCGATCCCGTGGCTTGTGCGATGGGACGGTCGGGTGGCCCCGTCGTCGTGAAACATGAGCGTCTGGCTCATAGGCGTGTGGAGGGCGCAGCCGCCGAGGAGAAGGGCGAGCCCGAGAAGAAGAACGCTCAGGAGAAGCAGGTCGATCGGCAGTGACCGAGTCATGCTGGTCCTGGAGGTGAGGCTGACTGAGACCGTGCTGGCCCTGTGGGGCCGCGATTCCCCGAGGCAACGTAACGGGATCCTCGGTCCGAACGGCGACGAGAGGTTCTGGAAGCACGAAAGAGGAGATCCCCGCGCGACGCGGAGCGTCGAAACAGGGACAGACTCGTAACTAAACCGTGGCGATGGGGGGCGAACTCCCTCTGCCTCAGGGCCGTTCGGATCGCCCATCACTTGCCGACGACCCTGCCTCCCCAGACGTATGAGCTGGCTTAATCGCCTCGTCCACCGCGACGACGCTTCGCTGACTACCCGCACCGAGCCTCGTTCAGTGGGGCCCAACTCCCCGCACGCAGTCGTTGTAGGAGCCGGCTTCGGGGGGCTCGCCTCGGCCGTTCGGCTGCGCGCCCGCGGCTTCCGGGTCACGCTCGTCGACCGTCTCGATCAGCCGGGCGGACGGGCCCGCGTGTTCGAGCAGGAGGGCTTCACGTTCGACGCGGGACCGACCGTCATCACGGCGCCGTTTCTCTTCGAGGAGCTCTGGTCCCTCTGCGGACGCACCCTGTCGGACGACGTGGAGCTTGTACCGGTCGATCCGTTCTACCGCATCCGCTTCAACGATGGCACCGCCTTCAACTACACCGGCGACACGGAGGACATGGCAGAGGAAATTGCCCGCTTCGCGCCGGAGGACGTGGAGGGGTACCGTCGGTTCCTGGAGAAGAGCGAAGAGATCTTTGAGATTGGCTTTGAAGAGCTGGGCCACGTGCCGTTCGAGAACTTCACGGACATGCTCCGCATCGCGCCGGCGATGATGAAGCTGGAGAGTCACCGCACGGTGCACAGCCTCGTCTCGAAGTACATCTCCCACCCTAAGATCCGGAAGGTCCTCTCCTTCCACCCACTGCTGGTAGGCGGCAATCCCTTCAGCACCACCTCCATCTACACGCTCATCGCACACCTGGAGCGGAAGTGGGGCGTGTGGTACGCCATGGGCGGCACCGGCTCGCTCGTGCAAGGGCTGTCGGACCTGCTTGCCGACCTCAACGTTACGCAGCGCTACGGCGCGGAGGTCGACCAGATTCTGGTCGAAAACGAGACGGCGAGCGGCGTCCGTCTGGATACGGGCGAAACGATCCCCGCCGACCTGGTGGTGTCCAACGCCGACGTGGGCTGGACCTACCGCCATCTCGTGGCGCCCGAGCACCGCGACACGTGGACGGACGACAAGGTGGAGAACATGGACTACTCCATGAGCCTGTTCGTCTGGTACTTTGGGACGGATCGCACCTACGAGGACGTGGAGCATCATTCCATTCTCCTCGGGCCGCGGTACAAAGGACTGCTCGACGACATCTTCGACCACAACGAACTGGCGGACGACTTTAGCCTCTACCTGCACCGCCCCACGAAGACGGATCCGTCGATGGCGCCCGAGGGACACGACGCCTTCTACGTTCTCTCTCCCGTGCCGCACCTGGAGAGTGGGACTGACTGGCGCGCGCAGGCCGAGCCGTACCGCCAAGCCGTGGAGGACTACTTGGCCGACACGGTGCTTCCGGACCTTGGCGAGCATCTCGTCACCAGTCGCATGCTCACGCCGCGCGAGTTCCGAACGGACTACAAGTCGCTCAAGGGCGCGGCGTTCAGCGTGGAGCCGAAGCTCACGCAGAGTGCCTGGTTCCGGCCACACAACGAGAGCGAAGATGTTGATCATCTGTACTTCGCCGGGGCCGGCACGCACCCGGGGGCGGGCATCCCGGGCGTGCTCTCCTCCGCCCGCGTGCTCGACACCATTGTGCCCGACCCAGACGCGTTCGCGTCGTCCCCGGCTCCAGCCAAGCCCCGGCCCGGAGCACACGCGGATCCCGTCGCGTAACCATCGCCCATGGATCGACGCGACGACTCATCCCCGCCCGATTACTACGCGCGGCTTGAGGTGCGGCCCTCCGCGTCGGCCGAGGAGATTCGGGCCGCCTACCGCGAACGGGCGCAGGAGACGCATCCCGACCACAATCCGGACGATCCGAAGGCGGCCGAGCGGTTCCAGGAGGTGAAGGAAGCGTACCGCGTGCTCCGCGATCCAGAGCGCCGCGAGAAGTATGATGCATCCCGTGCACGCGGACCTGCCCCTGAGGTCTACGTGATCAACCAGCAGGCACCAGCCGGATGCGGCGGATACCTCTGGCGCGTGTTTGCGGGTGCCGCGGCCGTAGCCGCCTTCTTTGCGCTTGAAGCGCTCGGCATCTGGGCGGCCGGCACCTGGACGATCCTTGCTGCCATCGGCGGGGCTGCACTGGTGGCTGGCCTCATCACTGCCGCGGTGGCGAATCGGTTTCCAGACGAAGCCACCGACGTGACCCTTCGACTCGGACCCCAGCGGATGACGATGTGGGTAGATGGACGCACCGCACTGCAGCTTTCATGGACCGACGTTGACGATGTGCGGCTTCGGGACGACGGATGGACACTCGAGCTCGGGGTCCCCCGCCGCACTGCACAAGGGCTGACCCCCATCCCGCCCGTCCTGACGACCGTTCGCCGGAAGGGAAGCCGAGGGCTCTTAGAGTTTGACCTCGCCGACACGGACATGCGCCGCGACCTACTGATCGAATTTCTCCGCTCCGTGGACGCGGCTCCTCCCCCGACGGCACCTGCCCAGTCGGAAAACTCCTGAGATCTGAGGAGCACGAGCGATAACTTTTCCGCTCGCTCGCTGCAGGCCGGGCGCCCCGCCGGGGCCTCGGTGCGTTCTGGCACCCCAGCGTCTGAATCCTGAGAGAAGGCACCGGGGTTTCGTCTTTCGCCTGATCTTGGCTGGCGAACGGGGGGTAAGCCTTGACGGTATGCTCGTCGCGACCTACTCTAATTTAGAACAAGTCTAAACTGTCAGGATTCCCTACCCAACCATGTACGTACATCGAACTTTCAGCCCCCCCGCGCTCGCCGCAAAAGGCCTCCGTGGACTCTTCGGGTTGCTCGTCGCCGTCCTCTTCCTGCAGGGGCATGTCGCACATGCTCAGGAGAAGGTACTTGGCGAGAAGGTCGTCGACCCCGGCGTGAAATTCACCTTCATCGTCGCTCCGCAGGGAAATATACAGCCGAAGGCACAGCACCTATCCGAGGACCAGTCCGACATTCACCTGGAGGTGCTAGCCGGATGGACCGAAGAGGCCAGTTCGACCGTCGGGGCGCCCGCAGGAGGATTCGTGCCGTATCTGCAGCTCTTTGCCCGCGTGACGAACGAGCGGACAGGGCAGACCCAAAAGTTCAGCCTGGTACCGCACATCAACCTTTCGGATAACGCCCACTACGCCCGCAACATCGCCCTGCCGGGAGCGCCGGACGATTCGTACACGGTTACGTTTTCCGTGCGTCCGCCCGGGAAGTACGCACTGGCCACCCACCAGGATTGGCGCAAAAAGTACGGAGACCAGCTTCTAGAGCCTACCTCAGTGACCTACGAGGATCTACAGCTTGCCAAGGTTGCCGCCGCGACGCGCAAATAGCTGTATCCTCCAGGGCGAAGTCCTCTTCCGTCGGTCACAGTGGGCACGGCGACCTCTGCGCGTTGCCCCTAGGCGCTCGGCGCGATCTTCCGAGACAAAACGTTTGCCAGTTGAACATCTGTATCACTCAATTCCCGAAACCGCGTTGATGTCGCCGTCCGCCCCCTCCACCGTACTCGAGACAAGTCTCTACGTCAACGATCTTAGTGCCGCCGAGCGGTTCTACGGGGACGTACTTGGGCTGGACATCCTGCTCCAAACAGGAGGCAACCACACAACCTTCCGCTGTGGTCCGGGTGTGGTCCACGTCTTCGACCCGTCCTCTAGTCGTGATCGGGAGTCGCTCCCCGCACACGGGGCCGACGAGCCCATCCACATTGCGTTCGGTGTGCCTACGGACCAGCTCGCCGCGTGGCGGCGCCACTTCAATCGTCACGACGTGGCGGTGGAGCACACCAAGCAGTGGGATGAGGGGAAGCGGTCGATTTACGTCCGCGATCCCGCGGGCAACAGCGTGGAGCTGGCGAGCGCTACGCTGTGGGGCACCATGACCCGCGCCGAGCGGCTGACACGGGTCCGGCCTGTCCTCGACCTCGACACCACCGAGTCGCGGCCCGTCGAGCGGTTCCAGAACGAGACGCTGCGGCCCATCCTGAAGCTGCTGAACCCGACGATCCTGCGGCTCGTGGCGGTGCGGCTGTCGCGCTACGGCGTCGGCTTTGCCGCGATGGACCGGGTCGATCAGCGCGATCGCCTCCGCAATCTGATGAAGGAGGACGGCCGCCTGAAGCGAACCCTCCTCGGCATGGTCGTGGGGCACCTCACCGAGGACGAACTGGAGACGTACCTCGCGCACAAGGACGAGGTGCGCCGCCGCACCGTGCCGATGCTCCTGGCCCGCGCGCAGGATCAGATCGATAGGATCGTAAAACAGTTGCGAGGACAGCCCGGTGAAGAATAGCCTCATCTTGACCGCCAAACTGGCCCCAATCCTGTTTGCGCTTGAGCACTGAGAGGGAGCCGAGGTTGGAACTTGCGAGGCGCGATGGGAATGGGTATCACCAAGCGATCCCAACTAGCGTGAGTAAGCCGCATATTTTCCTTGCATTGGGGCCGAAATGCCATGTTTAGTGAATTTCGATACGGGAACTTTAAGAGCTATCGAGAGGCCGAATTTCCACTTGCACCGCTTACCCTTCTCATCGGGACGAATGCTTCGGGCAAGAGCAATGCGCTGGAGGGGATCCGATTTCTGTCATGGCTCTCCAAGGGGCAGCGGCTTGACGATGCACTACGGGCTGTACAGGAAGACGACGCGACCATCCGGGGAACACTCGAAACGCTCGGATACCACGGAACCGATTCGTTTTCGCTTGGATGCTCTCTTGCAAGCACAAGTCCCTGGGAACATTTCGAGGTGACCCTTCAGATTGAAGGAGACGACCTCTACATCGTCGAGGAGAGCATCTACGGGGATCACTCGAAGGTTCCACTCTACGAGATCGTGCACTCCCCGGATGAGTACGGATACGAAGTGAAGGTCGCCTACAACAACTTCGCACGAGGCGGGCGAAAACCACAGATTGCGTGTTCTAACCAGCGGGCAATTCTCACTCAACTTGACACGCCGTCACGGTTTGGGAAGGAAGAAGCACAGGAAAGAATTCCCGACATTACGGAGCGATTTCGGCGTGCGCTCGGGGAAATTCTTTTCCTCGATCCCGATCCTCGTCGTATGCGAGAGTACAGCTTCGCGAATGAGACGGAGTTGGTGGGAGATGGACGGAATCTGTCGGGAGTTCTCTACAATTTGTGCCAGGACGAAGACCGTAAGCAGGAGATTCTGGACTTCATCGAAGCCCTTCCCGAGCAGGATTTTCAGAACATCAGCTTCATCGAAACGCCTCGTAGCGAGGTTATGGTGGAGTTGACCGAGTCGTTTGGGGGACGAAAGAAGGCATGGGATGCCCCCATTCTCTCAGACGGAACGCTTCGTGTACTGGCTGTGGGGGCAGCAGTACTTTCCGCCCCGGAAGGATCTCTGATCGCGATCGAGGAGATCGACAACGGAGTACACCCGAGCCGGGCCGGCATGCTTCTCGAAAGCATCCAGCACATCGCCCAGGAGCGGAATCTCCGGGTTGTACTTACAAGCCACAATCCTGCACTTCTCGACTCTCTTCCTGATGATTCGGTGCCCCACGTTGTCTGTTGCTATCGCGATCCGGACGGAGGAGACAGTCGGCTCATCCGACTCGAAGACCTGCGCAAGTATCCGGACCTCGTAGCCCGCGGGCCGCTGGGTCGTCTCATGACAAAAGGAATCATCGAGCAATACCTGCACGAGCAGTCCGATCCGGAAGAGCAGCGCAAGAAAAACAAGGCCTGGCTCGAATCAGTCAGATAGCTCATCTTTCTTCCTGATCGCGAGGGCCGGCGCTTCCTAATGAGCATTTGCATCGTCGACACTTCCGTCTTCTGCAACATTCTTGAGGTGCCGAATCTCTGTCAGGATCGGGAGGAGGTGTTCGATCAGCTCGAAGAGCTCCTTGATGAAGGGGCGACCTTGCTGTTGCCTCTTGCAACGATCTACGAAACGGGAAATCACATTGCCCAGAATGGCGATGGTCGACAGAGGCGAAAGGCTGCCGAACGGTTTGGTGAGCAGGTCGACTTGGCTCTCCGTGGCGAGAACCCATTTACGCCGACGGATATAAACGAGGAGGATGAGCTTCGGCGCTGGCTTGCCCAGTTTCCAGATTACGCCGAGCGAGAAGTTGGATTCGGAGACATGTCGATCGTCGAAGCCTTTCACGACCAATGTGATCGACATCCCTCCCGCCGGGTATTCATTTGGGCGATCAACACCGACTTGGCGGGGTACGATCGCCCTCCTCAACTCTAGCAATTCCAAAGGGGAGGTGAGATCCGTCCGCTCCGTCGTGACGCACATGAGCGAACCGACACTCGCCAATCGTCGTACAATACTTCCCAGTTCAGCCTCTCCTATCCAGGCATTCGCCCCATGCCTACAGTCCCGTTCGACATTCCGCCCGAAGCACTCTCTGCGCTGCGCCGTGCGCCGGGCGAGTTTGCGCGGGAGATGCGCCGGGCGGCGGCGATGCACTGGTACCGGCGGGGCGACATCTCTCAGGAAAAGGCGGCGATCATCGCAGGGCTAGACCGAGCGGATTTTCTAGCGGCCCTCGCCCGAGAGCAAATCGGTGTCTTTCAGGTGGACCTCGACGATCTCCAGCGGGAATTGGGTCGTCCTCCTAACTGTCCGTCCATGCATCTGAAATCCGTATGCCGCCCCCGGGCGTGAGCGCCCCGCCCCTCGGTGAAACGACGGAATGGCTTTGCGCAACTCAGAGAAGCGAGGAAGAGTCCGGCGCCCTCTGTTCAACAGTCATCGCCGCGCCGTGATGGACATCCCCCCACCCGAACGCGTCTCGCTCGACGTCAAGATGCAGCGGCTCAACATCGAGTGGGCCGACGGGCACGCGTCGGTCCTTCCGCTCGACGGGCTCCGACAGGCCTGCCCGTGTGCCGAGTGCGAGGGGGAAGCGGTGGAGCGGATTCCCAAGCCGGGCTTTCTGCACATCTTTCGTCAGAAGAACCGCTGGAAAGATGTCCAGATCGAGAAGGCCGGCAGTGTGGGACTGCGCATTACTTGGGACGACGGGCACAGCGGAGGCATCTACCGGTGGGATCGCCTGCGCGAACTCCAGCCGCCGGAGGAGTAGTGTGGGGAGGGAAGGGTGGAGGGATGGACGGCTGGCGGCAGAAGAGGCCCCCCATCCCTCCACCGGAATCCGTACTACCCGAGCACGCCGAATCCGAAGCGGGCGAACGGCCAGAGATAGTACACGAGGCCTCCCACGACGAGCGCCGGAATGGTCGTGTAGATCGTTGCGATGAGGGCGGCCTTCATGTCGATGGCCATAAGGGGAAACAGCGCGTCCCCGTCCTGACTGATGGCGTTGGCCGCCAGAGCGGAAAAGGGGATCACTTCCTCGACGGCGTAAAGCTGCGCGAAGATAATCTGGGGGGTGCAGCCGGGCACGAGGCCCAGCGCCGCGCCCGCCAGAGGGGCACCTACGCCGGCAGCCGCGGACAGGGCCCGGAGATCGAGCGAAAAGACGCCCATGGTGTATTCGTAGAGGAGATAGCCTGCGATGACCCACACCGTGACCATGGAGGTCTCCAGGGCGGCGTGCTGAAACGTCTCGTACGCGCTCCCGAAGCGCTCGCGGACGCGGCCGGACTCGGCCTTCCCCATGTGGTGCCGACCAATGAAGTAGAGATAGAACGAGAGTGCGGTGCCCAAGAGCCCGGCGACGGTAAAGAGACCGAAGAAGGTGGGGGCCACCTCTAGGGCCACCTCCGGAGCGCCTCGGACCAGGTACATCACGCCCGCCACGAGCCCCGCGAGGGCCACGATCCACCAGAGGGCGTGCACGCCGTGACTGATGGTGCTCATCATCCTGCCAGACCGGTCGGCAGCCGAAGAGACCCGCCCGGAGGCCTTCGTCGATGATGAGTCGCAGGCCGGGGCATCGGGAGCGCAAGCCTCGTCCGTCGAGCCGGATTCC
>NZ_JBDGQQ010000098.1:0-13529 GCF_042218895.1 Salinibacter sp.
CACTGCAAACATATAATGATTATACCATGATAATGATAAGGGCCAATCTCTGAACTGAGTTAGGCCGCTAGCGGGGGTGTCGAAAGTCGGCCAAAACGGCATCGCCTTTCCGATTACTTCGGCGGCCCTCGGCCACGGAGGAGGATCTGGAGCAGAGGAGCACGCCGAGGTGTTGGAGCAGTTCCTTCGGGTTGTGAGGCCGGATCAGATCCGGGCGTTGGTTGCGCGAGAGCCCGCGGGAAGCGACTTCCTGGAGGTACTCAGAGAGCGAAAGATTCCCTTCGTGATTCGACTCAAGGTGGGCCGCCCCGTAGGACCTGCTTCAGGAAACTGGTCCCTCCCGGCCCGGATGTTTACTCGAACGTGTGGACTTCAGCAGTCGAACCTTCTGGGAGGCCGGCAGGTAGTGGGGGGAGCAGAGGCGATCGGAGTGCGCATCGGACTCAAACGCCTTGAAGACGGCTCGTTTCTCATCTTGGCCTCCCGTGGAGTCGATCCTGCATCGATGTTCGAACTCTACCGGCAGCGCTGGAACATTCTGGCCTTATTTGCAGCACTCAAGTCGAGAGGCTTTGGCCTAGAGGCAACCTTTTGACTGAGGCAGATCGGATCCGAAAGCTGCTTGGCGTTTTTGCCCTGATCTACAGCTGGACCCGGATCGTTGGTCTAGGCCGGAAAAGGCGAGAGGGACTACCGCGAGAGTGTGCCAACGGGTATCCGGAGAAGAGCCTGTTTCGGTATGGACTGGATCGGCTCCGCGAACTGTTGGTCAACTGGTATCAGATGCGCGAGGAGCTAAATCGGTGTGTTCAGGCGCTACTCGCTCCGCGCTTATTTTTGTCGTGTAGTTAGTCGGGGGTCAACTCATTCGGAATGCACCCGCACTGTTTTTCCCTCATGTTTCCCCCCTTATCTTAAAAGGACAATGACTATTATGGTAAATGAAAGCCCCAAGGGTTTGGCGGATATGATAGATGCACGACCCGAGCCCGTCACGTAGCCGGTCTCGTACCTGTAAGTTGTATGCAATAAGAGGGTATATCTGTGTAATAGAGTATCCCGCAACTTCGCTGGCGGGACGAAGAAGCCACTGGGTTACTTTCTCATAAAGCGAGTCGACTGCACCATGGCTATATGCACGTTCTCGAACGGAGGCGGGCAAAGGCGCTTCGAGCAGTTCATGGGCCAGTCGCAGACCGAGAAGAAAGAGGCGTTCGCTACGCAGTCGCTTCGCCTCACCCATCAGCCATTTCCAGTCCAGTTCTGGATGCCCGTATAGCAGTTCAGAAACGTCGCAAATGAGGCGCAGCGGCCACCACTGGTCGAGAGTACCATGGATGCAAAAGTACAGTAGGGTGTCTTCCGGCGAAAAGGCATGTACCTGCCTGTCCAAGAACGTGATGGTCCGGAGTCGTTGCCAGAGATGGGTAGGATCCAACGGGTGCTGGAAGTGGCGGGGTGTTAAGTCCCAATGCAACTCAAGCGGTACTGGAATCTTTTGCCCAGAGTCGCGAACATAAGCTTGTTCCTTACTGGCTGGCTCTGTGAGTGCTAGGTACCATGACGCTGGCTGGTCGAAGTGATCTGGGAGAGGCTTTTGCTCTTCAAATCCCTGGCTGAGGAGGAGAGATCGGGCGTCGGTCACGTCCTCCGGATGCACCAGGACATCTAAGTCTACGAACGGACGGAGGCGAAGGTCGCCATAGACGGAAGCGGCAGCAACAGGTCCCTTGAATGGGACGACAGGGATGTTATTCTGGTCGAAGCGGTCAAGCAGGTCGAGGAGTTCATGTGCAAGAAGCAGATTGTTCTTGACATTACTGCGGAACCCATCCCGAAGTCGCTCCTGCACGGAAGAAGGGGCAGCGTTCGGTACCACTTCACTTAGGCTACGATAAAGTAGGGGAAGCACCATTTGCTCGCGCGCGAGCCCCAGCAGAGCACTCCAGTCCAACGAGGATTCTACAAGCCTCCGAATCCGCGTCGCCGTCTCTTCGTCGATCTGCGTCCGCGCACAGCTTAGCAGCAGTGCGGCTTCGGACGAATGTTCCATGTCTGTTAAAGGCTTGGGGAGTGAAGGACTCCGCCGTCTCGGGCGGAGCTTCTGAAAACTAATCCTGAAAGGCTACTGATCAGATGCGAATCAGGGATTGAGGGCGAGAATCAGCATTGCAGCGGCAAATCGACCGACCACATGCACGATAAAGCCCTGGCAATTTGTGAGAGAGGACGACCTTGGCGTATCAGTGATGAACTAATTCACCAATAACGCCTGGCGTATATTCAGGGTTGGTCCCAAGTTGGCTGTTTTGGTCAAGTCGCCAAGGAACTCAAGGCGTCGGTTGTTGCTTCTGGATCGAAGTGCGAGTCGAATCCACCGACGAACAGGGCCAAGACGCAACCTGCTCTCGTGTCACATCAACGCGAATTGCCTTGGATACTACTGGCACCTTCGAATTATATGATGATTTATGCGTCCACTCCCACACGGTGCGCCCATCCGGGCCGACCTCCACGACTCTTCCCTTCTGAGCCTCGGTTAGGAGCAGGTTTCCATTCTCCAACTGCTGCCACTTTCCCATTATTTTTGTGAAGAAGGGACCCGAGTGCTGAGTCGGATATAACACTTCTGCGGAACCAGTATGGGGCTGAAGAGAAACGATTCGGCTTTTGTCGATCATCTTTCCCGTTCTCACGAGACTTGGGTTATTATCGAAAACACCGATTCGACTATTCCCTATGAAATCCGGATCATGCTGGTATATAAAAGGGGACGAAGAAGACCATTTTATTTTTCGGGTTTCTGGATCGATTACGAATACCAAGTTTAAGTTACGCAGAGATACTAGTAAGTCTCCCCTCTCAAAAAGCGGATATTCGTCTGCCATGGACGGTCTGAGAGGTTCTACGTCGTTTAAGTGTGTAACGTTATCAATATTCCTATTTAATTTAGGGTTTTCCGGAAGGCCACCCATCATCTTTTCAATGTGACGGTCCAGCCCATTTTTGTATATTACGTCTAGTACATTTATTTTATTTAAAACTTTTCCTTCATCTGACACATTAATAATCCGGTCGATCCATACTATCCTACCCCTAAGACCGGGAAATCCGCCTGGGTGGTCTTTGCTCTTGCTTCGACGTTCAGGACTAATCCCTGGCGTCCAGAAGGACCCGTCTGCTGCTCGGGCGATTGAATGGTGGTTCCCTTCCGCCAATGTCCAACGGACCTCTCCACACGCGTCGAGCCGTACCATACCTACATACTCTAGATTCAGGACGACGTCTCCTCCGGGAAGGAGCTGAACCCCATGAACTCCCGTGTCGGATGGCCTCGAGCGTTGCGTTTTGCTTTCCTGAAAGATATTTTCTCTGTTGAGCCGCCACTTGTGCACCACTCGGCCTCTCTTGTCAAGCAGCCTCAATCCAGGGTCCCACCCGCCAGAATTCTTCCACGAAGAGGAAATCAGGGTCAATCCCGGCTGTATTTTCCCAGGTGAGACCATCCTTACGCCGTGCCGATCGTACCCTTTCCCTCCCATGAGGGAGACAGGACCCGTTTCGGTGAGAGATTGCGCTTGGCTCCATGCTCGCTGAGCAAAGGAACTCGGGAACCACGCCCACCTTTGAGCGGCGACTCCGTAACCTACGCCAAGCGCGGCTACCGACAAAATGAAACAGGTCTTCGCTAGAGAAGAGGATGAGATCATAAACCATTTTTTGCGAACAGTGGAATGATCTTATTCGAAGTTTTGGAGTCGGTGATCGCTGAGCCTACCACACTACTCGAATCAAGCGATGTACTCGATGAGTGGTTTCACTGCTACAGAGGAGCAGACCTGAGCAGTGCATCCTCTCGACTTCCACATCCGAGGACATCTTGTTCGGTCCTTGGATACTCTTGAACCGTGTCCGCGAATCACTGCTACCCGTCAACCGACGCGAGCCGTCTCGAGAATCCTCAAAAGCTCAGGGTTCTGCTCCTCATCCACCGCTAACCGCACTAGACTCCGACCACACTGGCAGGAATCGTGTCCTTACTTTCCTCTCTGGAGGAGCTGCTCCCTCAAGGAGCTGGTACCGCGCTCGACCTTATCCGCGGTCGATACCCCCCGTTCGTGTACGGATCCGAACGTCTGGTCGACCAGGTCCCCGTTTTCTGCTTTCATTCTGTAGATCCGGAGCCCTTCGAAACGATCCTGCGTTTCCTGGCGCGCAACGACTACTACACTCTGACCCCTGGAGAGCTAGCCGGCTGGGTGAATGGGCGGACAGAGCTTCCACAGGAGCGCGCGATCCTCCTCACCTTCGACGACGGCCACGGAAGCGTCTGGTCGGTGGCGTATCCCCTGCTCCGTCGTTTTGGCATGAGAGCGACGGCATTCCTCGTGCCCTCTCTCATGGACGATCGGCAAGAATATCTCCCCACCTTGGAAGATGCACAGCAGGGAACCGCGAACCTCGAAACGGTCCTCTCTCGCGAAGACGGCCCGTACCCGTACCTTACCTGGGATGAAATCTCCGAGATGGCTTTGTCCGGCGCACTCAACTTTGAAACGCACTCCCACGAGCACAGCCTTATCTTCACCTCCCCGAAAATCGTCGATTTCGTGCGCCCCGAACTCCGGGAGCAGTACGATCCACTGGAGTTTCGAATTGCCACTGGCTACGGCGAGCCACCTACCGTGGGTGACCTCCCGCTGGGGGCGCCCCTATATACTACTGCGCCGAGATTATCGGGAGAGGCCCGCTATTTTGATGACAGAGGGCTTCGCCAGGCATGTGTGGATTTCGTCGCCGAACGAGGGGGAGACTGCTTTTTTGATCAGAGGAACTGGCGTCCTCAGCTCATGTCTGTCGTCGAGTCCTACCGCAAGCGCCACTCACTCGACGAGGGATACGAATCCGCCGATGAAACGCGGGAAAGCATCCGGCTTGACCTCGCCCGTTCAATTGAGGAAATCGAGGACTATCCGGAACTCGCCCCCGTCCACTTTCTCGCGTTTCCCTGGAATACGGGCTCGGCGCTGGCAGTCTCCGAGGCCAAAGATCTCGGACTGCGCGGGTGCTTCTGGGAAAATCCCGGCGGTCGGTACATAAATGAGCGCGGCCAGGACCCCTTCTATTTTCGGCGCATGGGACGTGACTTTCTCTCCCTCTTGCCCGGGAAGGGACGCGACACCCTCTTGTCTCTTCTCACTGCAAAAATCCAGCGTCGCCTCACTACTCCATCTCCGCACTTGACGCACCGACCTACATCGACTTCCGAGTAGGGAAGAGAACCCTTCCGTCCCGGAGTCACTTGTCCGAGCTCGATTCGTCGTGTCGCCTCAGTGCTCCAATCCATTCAGGGAGCTTCGCTCTGCCAACTGACTGATATTTTCCCACACCATCGCGCTGAACCCCGACACCACCGTCGCCCCTCCAAAGGACACTATGAACGCGATTGCTGCCCAAAGCTCTCCTGTCCCTAGATAGGCAACCACTCCCGCAGCCAGAATTCCAACTCCCAGCAGCGGCGAAGTCTGCGCGATTAATCGCATCATCAGTTGCTCGGAGGTGTACCGCTGAAGGTACCGGACCACAAGAAGGGCGTTGATTCCAGCCGAGACTACGGATGCTGTGATTGCCCCTTCCACTGCCAGTACCGGAATCAGCACTCCGTTGAATGCGACATTCAGTCCCGTCGCGATAATCTGGAAGCGAAGTCTTTGCACCTGCCGTCCAGCCGCCAGCATCAGGCGGTCGCCGAGAATCTTCACGCCGTTAAATGGAATCCACAAGGCAAACAGTTTGACGACGAACTCGGTGTCCTCGAAACGAGAGCCAAAAAACAGGGGAATCAGGTCAGGAACGACCACGAAGACGGCCCACCCCAAAAGCACACAAACAACGAGCCCTCCCTTGATGATAGTGCTCACAGCGACCTCAAACCCTTCTGCATCCTCTTGTACAAGCCGCGTGAGCCTCGGATAGAGGGCAAACGCAAACAGGGGGACGACTATCATGCTTACCTCGACAAACTTGAGTCCCGCTGCGTATATGCCTGTTGCCGTACTTCCTGCAATCAAGGATAACATTAGCACGTCCGCTCGTTCGTGAAGCCTCGACACGACTGTTCCGGCGGCGTAGGGCCATGCCTGTCGGGCAGTAGAGACCACAGAGTCAATGTCCAACCGAAGACGGATTCTCTTCAGATGTCGCAGGTTCAGCCATCCCCCGCTCGCGACCAGAAGCCCTCCGCAAATCGGGAATCCAGCGAGGGCACTAATCAGGGTGTCTCCCCCGCCCAGCATCACCACAATGCCAATTGCAATCGCCAAAACTCGGCTTCCCGCCTCCAGAAGGGCCGGAGCGGCCATACGCCGTTCTGCAAATGACGGAAGAAAAAGTGAGCGTACGATCCCAGCGCTCAAATGATAGGCAGCTAGAAGGGCGACCACTGCTCCTTTCTGTAGAGACACGCCCACTCCGGCGAGAAATATGGCACAGCCACCGGCATAGATCGCTGCCAGCCAACATTGGGCCCCAAGGATCCGGCCGACAACATTGACTTTACTCTCAGAATCGTGAGTCGCAAGCTCCCTGACGCCGTAGTCCTCCACCCCAAGTTCCGCGATTGTGCGACCGACGGAGGCAATAGCCATAGCGAATGCGTAGACCCCGACGCCCTTAGGGCCGAACTGCCTCGACAGCAGGATAAAGAAAATGAATGACGCAGCATCGCCAGCCAACCGCCCCCCAGCAAGCCAACCCAAATTTTGGAGGACGCGAATCCTCCCCATTCGCAACAGTGTCCGAACGAGTCCTCCCAATCGCTCCCTAAGGCTGCGCACAGGCGATCGGCGAAGTATTTCGGATAGTTTTGGACGAACCCCGAATGGGGGCGGACTCCCAATCAGGTCGAAGTACCAGCACTGATTGGCCTTCCCAGTCAGTAAGGAGGCTCATGAGTCCTCTAGAACCCCTACGAACGTTTCTACGTGAGCCTCTGCGATGGCCTTCATACTGAACCTCTGCTCCACAGTTGTCCGCGCGTTCTCTCCGAGTTTGCGGGCCTCTTCCCGGTTGGAATAGAGTTGCCAGATTGCATCCTTGAGAGCCCCGCTGTCGCTGGCCACAACCAAAATTCCATTCTCCCCATCCGTCACGACGTCAGGGATGCCTCCTACCCTGGTTCCAATACAGTGAAGTCCGCACGCCATGGCTTCGATAAGCGAAAGCGGAAGGCCCTCGCTTTGGCTTGGCAACACGAATCCGTCGGAGGCTATCAGGTATTCCTCCACATTCTCCACGTATCCGGTGAAGGTGATGTGCTCCTCAAGGCTGTGCTCGCGTACGTACGTCCGGAGTTCCCCCTCACAGGACAGGTATTGACCGGATCCAGAGCCCACCAGAACCAGGTGGAGATCCTGAGCCCGCTCCATCAATTCCCTCCACGCTTCCAGGAGCATGGTGAGCCCTTTTCCCCGATTCAGCTTGCCGGTGTACGTCAGCAACCACTTCTCGGGAAGACCTAGCTCGGACCGCAGACGGTCCGCCTCCGAATCGGAGGGGGGGCGAAATCGCTCCGTGTCAACGCCGTTCGGAATCATTGTGATTTGGCGTTCATCGACCCCTGCGCCCAGGTACTCCTCGGTAATGGCCGTGCTGATACTGACGAAGCGATCGGCCTCCATCAAGATCTGGTTCCGCAGCTGGATGCACCCAGTAAGAAATCTGTCGAGCACGGGGTGCCGACGAACGAAGTCCGTGCGGACGAATGCCCCCGCCATCTCCCCCTCGCTCTCCGACCGCAAGACGCAGGCTTTCCCAAAAAGCTTCGCCATTACAACCCCGACAACGCCGAGGACGCGGAGGCCGCACACATAGATGAGGTCGTAGTCGTGCCGAAGCCGATACAGCGCGTGCGCCGCCGCGGGGATCATGAAATACTTCCCCAGCCTCGGATAACCGGACGGCGGGACGCGGTGGACGTCTGCCCCCTCGATCTGCTCAAACTTCGACAGGGACGAATCGACGCGACGAGTCACGACGACGACCTCGTGCCCTCGGTTAACCAGTTCCCGAGCCAGAAGCTTTGAGTGCGACTCAGCTCCCCCGACGATCGGGTAGAACGCCTCTGCAAGTAGACAAATTCTCATCGTTTACCACTGCGTCGCTGATTGTCGGACTTCGGTTCCACCACGCCCTCCATTGCCGAATCGTACTCCTGGCGCTCCGAGAGGAGGGTCTCATAGAGATTCTCGATGCGTCTCATTGAGGTCCGAACATCGTACTCCTTCACTGCCTCCTCCGCCCGTTCCGAGAGGCGTTGCGCTCGATCGGGATTCCCGAGAAGATCCGTCACCGCGTCCGCGATCGGTGCAGGCTCCTTCGGCGGAACGAGGACCCCCGTACGTCCATCCTCGATCACCTCCTCCACCCCGTCAACCGTCGTGGCGACGACCGGTGTGCCGGTCGCCATGGCTTCGAAGACCGTCAGTGTCGTGCCCTCATAGACCGAAGAGATGACTTTCACGTCCATTAGCTTGTACAGCCGTGCTACGTCTCGGCGCTCTCCGGTAAAGATCACGTCATCGGCAACCCCCAGTTGTCTCGCCTCGTCCTCCAGTTCTCCACGAAGGGTCCCATCTCCGACGATGAGGATCTTCATCTCAGGGACTTTGGCCTTGATGGCCGGGACTGCGTTGAGGAGGTGCGTGATCCCCTTCTGTTCCTCCAGCCGTGCGACCGTACCTACCACCGGAGCGCCGGAATCGATGCCGAGCTCATCGGCCGCCTCTTGTGCTGCGCTGTCCGGTACGTCCCGGAATTCGTCGAGAGGAACTCCGTTGAAGATGACTTCGATATTCTCAGGATCCACGCTCCGACGCTCCACACAGAATTCTGCGACGGCCTCACAGTTCACCACCACCCTGTCGTTTAGGGGAGCGAGTAGCCAATCCGCGAGCTTCTGGTACGGGGGAACCGTAGGAAACACGGCGTGCTCGTGCAAGACCACTGGCATTCCCAGTAGCGCCCCCACAACTCGTCCAAGCGTGCACGCCTTGTATCCGTGTAGATGGAGGAGGTCGGCCCGGGTCTGACGGACCACTTTCGCAATGTCCAGTATGGAGGCAGGGTTCAACCGGCCATAGTCGGAGTAGAAGACCTGTCCTCCTTGCCGCTCGATGTACCGCCCGGCCTTGCTTGGTGCCTTGAGGCCTAAGATGTTCATCTCGAAGCGTTCGCGGTCGAGCACGTTTACCCACCACGACATGAGTCGTGCGATGCCGTGGATGCTCTCACCATCGATCGAGAACTTATCGACTACCTGGAGTACCCGGGTGCGGTCGTCGGTTCTCTCCGGTGTGTGTGATTGCGTTTCCATTGTGCTCACCCCTATACGCCTTCAGATTGAGTGAGGGTGGGCCGGACCCGAGCAGCGTCCCAGTCCGGATGCCCTCAGGGCTGCGATTCTACAAATAGCCATTCTCAAAGTACCACTTCGCCGTCCGGTTCATCCCCTCCTCGTGGGACACCTGGGGCTCATATCCCAGCTGCCGGCGCGCCTTCTCGTAGGTGAAGTAGCGGTTCTTGGTGAAAAACCCGACGCGCCGCTCGTGAAGGGGCGGCTCGATGCCGAGCGGCTGGCAGGCGGCCTCGCAGGCCTTTGCGGCCATCATCAGAGGCTTGACCGGGAAGCTCAGGCGTGGAGGCTCCACGTCCACCGCGTCCGCGACGAGTTCGACGAGCTCCGACAAATAGACCGGCTCGGGACCCGCCAGAACAAACGCTTCTCCAAGTGCCTCCTCCTTTTCACCGCACAGGATGAAGCCCCGGACGAGATCGTCAATGTAGGCGGGATGGAACCACACCTCCCCCGACCCAAACATGACAAACACGCCGTTATAGACCATTCGGAAAAGCTTGAGCATCCGTGTGTCGCCGGGACCGTACATGCTGGAGGGTCGCATGATGACCCCGCGTGCTCCGTCGTCGAAGGCGTCCTGCACCACCTGCTCGCCCTCTACCTTCGTCTCCTGGTAGACATCTCCCGGATTGAAGGGTGACTCTTCATGGCAGGGAATCTCCTGCACGTCCCCATGGACCCCGATGGTGCTGCAGTGCACAAAGCGCTCCAACCCGTGCTTCTGTGCGGCGTGAACAAAGTTGTCGACCCCCCCGACATTGACGTCCCAGAAATACTGGTCTGACGGCTTGGCGGACCGGAACGGGGACGCGAAATTATAGGCCTTCGTCACCCCTTCGCAGGCTCGCTCTACGTCCTTTCGATCAGTAATGTCCCCCTCGACAAGTTCTACGCCGATGTCCTTGAGGGGCGAGGGATCGGAATCTGTATCCGGACGCACCATGGCACGAACTGACTTCCCCCGACTGCGGAGTTCCCGGGCGAGCGCTCCTCCAGCAAACCCGGTGGCCCCGATGATCAAAATCGTGTCCCCTGCGTCGCTGTGCGCCATCATCTCGGCCGTCACTGCTCAGTAGATGCAAGTGGTTCAGCCCCGTCTTGTCCACCATGGGACAGAATGTCCTGCTCAAGGGTCTCGTAAAAATCAGTCAGCTTGCGCCGGAACGCTTCGGGGGAGTACTCCTCCGCAACCCGCTCCTGGGCGTTGACCGCCAACCGCTCTCGGAGGTTCTCGTCCCGGAGCAGACGCCGAAGTGCCTCGGCCATCGCGTTGGGCGTCGGCTCGGCAAGCATGGCAATCTCGTCGTCGAGCACCTGCGTGTGCGTTCGCTTGCGGGTCGCCACCACCGGCCGTCCGGAATCGAGGTACGAGTAGATTTTCATGGGCGTGTTCGTTCCCTGGGTGCGGGGCGACACGAGAATGTCTGCCTGTCGGAGGTACGCCCCGAGGTGTTCGAGGGGCCTGGGCCCCAGAAAGTGGACGCGGTCCGCGACCCCGCGCTCAACGGCTCGATCCCGGTACGTTTCAATGCGCCGGTCGCTCCCCCCAATAACCACCAGGTGTGCCTCCTCGCCTCCTTCAGAAACGAGGTGGAACGCGTCGATCAGGAGGTCAATCCCCTGATAGCGTTTCAGATTTCCGACGTACATGAGAATTTTCCCCTCCACGGACAAGTCCTGGCGAAGGTCCTCCTCGACTTCGGTATCGTCGAGCATGGACACGTCCTCAAGCCGCAGCACAGGCATGTTTGAGTCCACCTCCCGCACTCGGTCCTCCAGGGCCTCGCATACGACCACCACGGCTTCACTTCCGTGGATCGCCCACGCCTCCATCGCCTCCATGAACGGTTGAAGCAGCTGCGCGCCCCGATAGTCGTTCACAATCTGCTCGGGCATCGACGAGTCCATGTCGAACACGTAGGGCGTCCGGGTAAGCCACCGCAGCCCACGCGCAATGAACGACGCCTCCTCCACCGCGTGGATGACGTCGTAGTCCTCACTTCGGGCTATTTGTGCAGCCCGTGCGGCCATCACCACGTCACAAACGACCTTTTCAATCGAAAATCCGGGGTCAATGTCTTGGATGAACGGCAGTGACGGAATGCGATGCAGTTGCGCGTCCCCGAGCGGGACCGACTCTCCCTCGTGGTAGGTGAGCAGATCAACCTCGTGGCCGGCCTCGGCCAGCGTTTCGACCAGCATGCGCACCGCGATCGGCGTGCCCCGCGGTTGGTAGAATGGCTGAGGAGCCAGAACAAGGATGCGCATAGACGAGCTCCTGCGGTACCGCTACAGTTAAGGGGATGACCCGAGCGTTTTATTTCGCAACGTCCTAACCGTCAGGCCGGTCCGGGTCTCGTCGCGTATTCCCGCCTTACGGCCCCCATCCACACAACGGCGATGAACGCCAACCCCACGTACGAGGGATAATTCCGAAGTTTGCCGATGTGGACGTGGTGATCGGCCACCCGAATTTTGTTCTCTGCCACGAGGACCCCACGGATGGAAACCGTCGCAGGGGGCTGAATCTCCAGGCCCTCCACCTGCATCTGCACTCTCCCCTGGTAATGTTTGAGACAGGGGCCCTCCTGGGTGTCGACGTATTGCGCCCGGTCCAGGGCCACGCGATGCCCTATCCGGTTCGACGACCTGCTCAGCGTCTTCAGAGAAGAGGCATCTGCCTGAACAGGACCCTGAAGCAGCAAAAAGGGAACCGTGAAGTAGCCCACCAGCAGGACGCCGATTCCCGCAAGTCGGTACGCATTGGGCCGGACAAGGTCCAGCCGCTGGTGCAAGGTGGGCCGCCCGTGCCAGGCGACGTACGCCAGACCGAGCGCAGTCAGCGCGTAGGTCGCAATGCTCTCGGGCCAGAACAAGCTCCAGTTCGTGGATGTCCAGGAGAAGGGAGCTAGAAAGTGCACCCCGGCGCCCCACTTGGTCTGCACGGCGTCGAGCACCAGGTGGAGGACGACGTTCCCCCCAAGAATCGCAAACGTCCCCCAGACGCTGCCGGACAGCAGTGCCGCCGCCGCGCACAGAAGGAGACACCCGAATAGAGAGGCCTGTACGATCGTGTAGGCCTGGAGGGCATACGGGTCAATACCTGGAACGGCGAAGAGCAGTGCGCGCTGGAGGATCCAGGGGAGATCCGGAATCACACAGCCGAGATAAACCCACCGGAGATCCACGTCCCGGAGCGACCGGGTGGCCAGCCCCTGTGCCCCGGCGTGTGCGAGTGTGTTGGGCATTACTCGTCCTCCTCGTAAACAGTCCTGGACTCAAGCGCGTGAGGAAACTGTGCCTCGATCCTCCGAACTTCTTCCTGGCAGCGGTCCGGTCCCCAGTCAAACAGCCTGTAAAGTGTCGGGGCCACGTCGAGGGCACGCGCCGGATTGTCCCCGAGGCTGGTTCGTCGGAGAATCAGGTCGTCGAGATGCACCACCGACTCCTCATCGATAATCTGCGCGAGGGACTCCTGCCAGTCGGACGCTGCCGTACGGGGCCTCCAGTCATAATCGAAGATTCCCCGCTCGCCCGTCCGTTCCGCACACGCCCGCTCAAACGTGTCTCGTTTCTCGTCCGACACCGTGCAACTCGGGAAAATGCGAGTGATCCCTTCCTCGGCCGTGCTCCGGGCCGCGGTAAACTTCGTCCCCTGAACGCTAAACAGGCCTTCAGGCCCTCCCCGCGCCGAATGGTCGATCCACCGTTCTTCTTTGGCCAAAGCCGATGAGCCGCGCTGTTTCGCCGGGAGATACCCGGCGTAGACGCTGACGACCTCCTCGCGGTTCAGCCTCAAATTGGGAAAAGCCTCATTCACCTTCCGCAAAAAGTCGTCCATTTCTCTCGGCGACGGACGCGGAGATCCCTCCTTGTCGTCGCGGGGGGCATGCCCCGTCCCGATGAGCACCCGTCCCTTCCATGGATGTAGGAAGTAATGCTTTCCGTCTCCGGAGGGCACCGCTCCGACTGCGCACTCCGCGGGCGCCTCCCGATCGAACAGCACATTCCAGGCGCTCAGACACGGGTTGAGATCGGACAGTTCTCGGTCGAAGTTATGGGCCACCTCGCGGCTCCACGGCCCGGCTGCATTGACGACCGTGCCGGCACGAAA
>NZ_JBDGQQ010000098.1:13629-15196 GCF_042218895.1 Salinibacter sp.
GGGCCACCTCGCGGCTCCACGGCCCGGCTGCATTGACGACCGTGCCGGCACGAAATTCGTAGGACCCGCTCTTCTGAGCATCTCGCGCCCGCACCCCTGCTACCTGCCCCGCTTCTTTCAACAGCTCGATTGCTGGCATATAATTTAACGCGGTCGTGCCCATCTGACAGGCCGACCGCAACACCTCCACGATGAGTCGCTGAGAATCAGGCACGCACGCATCGTACCATAGGGCACCTCCCCGCAAGTCCTGCGTCTCGACCGCCGGGAACCGGCGCTTCACTTCGGCGGGAGGAACCACCCGCCCGTACGGAACGACCTGATCCCCCTCCACCCTCCGATCACGTCGCGGCAGGAGCAGCCGATCGACCAGGAAGGCCGACTTAAACACGCCCGTGCACATCAAGCCGCGCTGGTAGAGCGGCACCAGCACGGGCAGGCGCTCCACGAGGTGCGGAAAGTGCTCGAGAAACCACCGCCGCTCCCGGCCAAACGTCCAGTACCGCCTCAGATTGAGCGTTCGCAGCTCCCGAAGACCGCCGTGGATGATGCGCAGGCTGTTGTAACTCGTCGCCCCACCAAAGTCCTCTTTCTCCAGCAGAAGCACAGAGCGATCTCTGAGCGTAGCCTCCAACGCCAGCATAACGCCGTAGACGCCTCCCCCAACCACGATGAGGTCGTACTGCTTTCGGGACGCTTGGTCTGGGGCTCGAGCAATTTTTGTCATTCGGCCAACCTTCTGTATTGCATCACGATCTGGCTACGGACGAACCGAAGAAGAGACTTTCTGTGTCCGAAATGACGGATGTCGACGGTATGGTCTAACAGTCGTTCCTTTAAGTCTCGCACTGGTCTTCTCGCGTCCAGGGTCCCTTCCAATGCGACCCCGAAGCTCCCGGGACACTGCTCTTCTCCAGAAACAGGCAATGGATCGCTGCCCGGAAGATTCCGAATGCCAGCCTCCTCCGCCAGTTCAAACGGGGACGGCAGCGGCCAAAACGGAGGTCGATTCGCACTGTCTCCTAGAAAAAACTGGGGAAGTGCGGCGTCGCGAATCAAGCGCCGTACGATATCCCGTCGAGCCCCCAGCCACTTCCCGACCCCCCATGGTACAACGGGGAGCCCCTCTGCCTGAGCGACCGTACGAACGAGACAGTCAGCCGGCCGATCGGATTCGATGTGATTCCGTGTTCCAACCGCCAGCACCTCCAAACCCTCCTGGGACGCAAGCTGGTGTCCCGCGACGATAATTACGTTTTTTCGCTCCCCTGCCGTGAGGCGTATAGAGGTTTCTTCCGCCGTATCCCGAAACTGCCAGTCCTTCATCCGGCCCTCGAGCCCTCCGGATTTTCTCCGTTTCGAGCATGCGAGAAGACGCTCGAAACCGTCCTCGTGAGGGGAGTCGACCACACACAGAACTCCATCGAACGGGCCTCCCCGACCGAAGCGATGTGCCTCACGCTCAAAATTAGCACGCGCCTTCTCCAGGAACGAGGCAACGCTAAAGCAGCGACGAAGATGGACGTGCGCGTCGACGAAGATCACACCTCAATCACGAACAGCTGGC
>NZ_JBDGQQ010000099.1:0-27805 GCF_042218895.1 Salinibacter sp.
CGGCCGAGTACCTGCCGGTCGATCGGCTCGGGACGACCGACGACTGTGGCTTCTCCCCCTTCGGTGACGACCGCACGACGGCCCGGCGCACGGCCTTCCGCAAGATTGCGGCGCGGGTGGAGGGGACGGAGATGGCGAGTGAGGCGCTCGGCGTTGCGAACGAATAGCGCTCGTCCTCATACGGGTTTCAGTGGAAAATGTCGGCGGAATCAGTAGGACCTACTCCTTTTGGGCAAGTTCGAGACGCCAAACGTTGCAACGTTAAAACGTTGAACGTTATGAGTTTGCGGAAAAATTGGACATCCCTCGTCTTCCGACTTCGGTTCATTTTCGAGCCGACACGATGAAGTCAAAACGGTATCAGGAGGGCGCGCCCCCTTCGAGCCGCAGTGCCCATTTTGGATCTGTCGACGTTGAACGTTCGAAAGTTGAACGTTGAACGCGTTCCGCCTGGTGCAATCCTAACGAGACTATTCTGAGCCCGCCAACGCCGCTGGCAGGCGCTCGGGCAGGCCGTCGAAGCTGCCATTGCTCATGAGGAGCGCCACGTCGCCGGGCTGGAAGATGTCCACCAGCGTCGGGAGCACGGCGTTCACGTCGTCGAACGTTGTGGCGGGCGTGCCGCGGTCGCGGATCGTCTGGACCACCGCGTCAGGGTCGAGCATGGCGTCGGGGTCGTCGTTGTGGCGGACCGGCGGGGCCTTGAGGAAGACGCGGTCGGCCGCGTCGAAGGCCCGGCCATACTCGGCCTGGAAGAGGGCGCGCCGGCTCGTGTTGGAGCGGGGTTCGAAGAGGGCGATCAGCCGGCGGTCGGGATGGGCGGTGCGGATCGCCTCCACGGTCGCCGCGACGGCCGTGGGATGATGAGCAAAATCGTCGATCACGAGCACGTCGTTGGGGCGGCCGCGCACCTCCTGCCGCCGCTTCATGCCCTCGAACGAGGCGAGGCCCGCCGCGATCTGGGGGAGCGACACGCCTTCCCGACGGGCGAGCAGGGCCGCCGCCAGGGCATTTTCCACGTTATGGCGGCCAGGGAGGGAGAGCCGCACGTCCTCGCTTTTCCCGTTCATCCGCAGCGTGAAGGCCTGACCCGTCGCGGTCGACGCCCGGTCGTCGGCATACACGTCGTTGCTCGGGGCAAGGCCGTAGGTGCGGACCGTCGCGCTCGTGTGGTCGGCGAGGGCGCGCACGTCCGGGTCGTCGCCGCAGAGGGCGAGCAGGCCGTCCCGGTTGAGCAGCCCCACGAAGTCCTCAAAGGCGCCCCGGTAGTCGTCCCGGTCGGCAAAGATGTCGGCGTGGTCGAACTCCACGGAGCTGACGACGGCGGATTGCGGCCGGTAGTGCATGAACTTCGGCCGCTTGTCGAAGTAGGCGCTGTCGTACTCGTCGCCCTCCACCACGAACGGCGCGTCAGAGCCCAGCGCGTAGCTCTGCCCAGTGTTTTTCGTGACGCCGCCCACCAGAAACCCAGGGTCCTGCCCGGCGTGCCGCAGGAGGTGGACGAGCAGGCCGGTCGTCGTCGTTTTGCCGTGGGTGCCGGTGACGACGAGGGGCCGCCGGGCATCGGTGAGAAAGCAGTGGGCCAGCGCCTCGGGGAAGGACTGCTGGGGGAGGCGCTCCTCGCGGGCGTAGGCCGCCTCCGGATGGGTGGGCGTGCAGGCATTGCCCACCACCGTGAGGTCCGGGGCGGGATCGAGGTGGGCCGGATCGTAGCCCTCCTGCACCGGGATGCCCTGCTCGGCCAGATGGGTGCTCATGGGCGGATACACGCCGTCGTCGGCCCCGCGGACGTCCATCCCAGCCTGCTTGAAGAGTCCGGCCAGCGCGCCCATGCCGGTGCCACAGATGCCGATGAGGTGCACGTCGTCGATCTGGGCGAGTGGGGGCACGTCGGGACGAGGAAACCGCCGGAGAGCGGCGTCCGGCAGGTCGTCGATGGGTCGGCGGGGCATACGTGGGACGGGCGGGACGGAGGCGAGCGGCTATTCGTCCTCGGAGGATTCCGACGACGACCGACGGGCCACCTCGGACATTTCGGCGGCGACGACGGATTCGTCGTCCGTCCGGTCCTGCTGCAGGACCGTCTCGCTCAACTCGTCGGCATCGGCGGCCGCAGGCGTTTCGAGGGCCTCCTCCGAAACCATGCCCAGCTCGCGGGCCCGCTGGAACCACTGCTTGCGGGCCAGGGCCTGCATGTCTTCTACCGAGTCGGCCTCGTCTACGATCTCCAGGCCCAGGAGCGTCTCGACGACGTCCTCCATGGTGACGACCCCCGCCACGCCGCCGTACTCGTCCACCACGAGTGCGATGTGCTCCAGGCGGTCGAGCAGGCGCTCCAGCAGATCGGGGAGGGGCAGCGTCTCGTGGACCACCAGAATGTCGCGGGCCATCTCTTCCAGGGTCACGTCGAACTCTTCCTGGGCGGCTCGCAGCAGCATCTCGTCCTTCAGCACGTAGCCGGTGATGTCGTCGGGATCGTCCTCGTAGACGGGGATGCGGGAGAAGCGAAACTCATCGTACTCCTCCACCACGTCGCCAATCGTCTTCTCTTCGGGCAGGTCGAAGATGACCGTCCGTGGGGTCATTACATCCTTCACCCGCAGGGAGTTGAAGCGGAAGAGGTTCCGCAGAATGCGGGATTCCTTCTCTTCGAAGACGCCCTCTTCCTCGCCCAGCTCGGCCATCGCCGTGAATTCCTCACGGCTGAAGGCGGTCTCGTCCTCGTCCCGCGAGAGCAGGTGGGTGAGGCCCTGAGAGAGCTTCACTAGGGGCCACATCACAATGATCGTCGCGACCAGCAGGTTGACGACCGCCGGGGTCAGGGTTCTCCAGTACACGGCCCCCAGCGTCTTCGGGATAATCTCCGAGAGGACAAGAATGAGGAGGGTCAGGATGGCCGCGACGATTCCCGTGTATGCTTCCCCGAAGACGATGGCTGCCTGGGCGCCGACGCCGGCCGCGCCCACAGTGTGGGCGATCGTATTGAGGCTTAGGATGGCTGCCAACGGGCGGTCGACGTTCTCCTTGAACTGGTGGAGTCGCTCCCCCACGGCGCTGCCCTCACGCTCCAGGGCCGCCACGTACGACGGTGTCACGCTCAAGAGCACCGCCTCCATCATCGAGCACAGGAAGGAGACGCCAATCGCCAGCGCAACGTAAAGAGCAAGTAAGCCCATTCGGGATGGGAGGAGACTGAAGAAAATCCAGTAGGTCGGGGCTGGCTCGAGAAGTCCCGACCGTCGTCGCTCGTACGACTGAGGACTACTGCAATGTTACTGCAGGATAAACAACTAATGCAGAGGGTCTCGTTCGGTTTCTTCGGGACGGTACAGACCGAGCAGACGGATCCCCTGTTCCACACGAAAAAGAACGTTCCCTGGAAAGAGAGCCGGGTGCGCCGTTTGCGGAGACCCGTCGGCCTCTCTGTCCCCGGTCTCCCTGGGCCATCTCGATCAGTGTTACTGGGGGATACAAACGCTTTGCGGGGCGAGGGAGCAGAGAGACCGCAGTTCCGAAAGCCACGAGGAATTCCTCCCGGACACTCCCTCACGTGTCCGACGGACGTTCCGGTTTCGGCGACGGGGTGCCAGAGGGCGCTGGGGCTCCGTTCCCCGGCACTTCCTTGTCGAGGAGGCTTTCGGTCACCACCGTATCGCTTACGATCGAGGCGTCGTCGGGCTCGCCGCCGAAGGCCTGCGTCAGGCGGAGACTGACCGAGTCGAACGCCGAGTACATCACCGGCACGATCACGAGTGTGAGGAAGGTGGCGAAGGTGAGCCCCGAGATGATGGCCGTGCCCATTGGGCCCCAGAACTGCGTATTCTCGCTGCCGAGTTCGAAGTTGGGGGCGAAGTTGGTGAGCAGGCCCACGAAGTCGACGTTGATGCCGAACGTGAGGGGCACGAGGCCGAGGATCGTGGTCAGCGCCGTGAGCAGCACGGGGCGCAGACGCGTGGCACCGCCCTCAATGATGGCGTCTCGTTTGTCCGCCCCCCGCCCACGCAACTGCATGATGTAGTCGACCAGTACAATGTTGTTGTTCACCACAATGCCGGCCAGGGCGATGATGCCGATGAAGGTGAAGAGGTTGAACGGCGTGCGTGTGAGGATGAGGCCCAGAAGCACGCCGATCAGGCTCAGCCCGACGGCCGACATGATGATGAACGGGGCGCTGATCGAGTTGAACTCGATGATCATGATGAGAAAGATGAGCGACGCCCCGATCAGCAGTGCCGTTGTCAGGAAGCCGAAGGATTCCTGCTGTTCCTCGTTGCCGCCCGTGTACTTCATCGTGTACCCGGGGGGCAGGTTCTGCCGGTACTCCGACAGCTCCTTCTGCACCCGATTGAGCACCTGGGGGCCGTTGTAGCCAGGGGCCGCGCCGCCGGACACCGTCACCACACGCTGCTGGTCGATGCGCGTGATGACCCCAAATCCGGTGCTTTCCTCAATGTCGGCCACCGAGGTGAGCGGGATCTGCCGGCCCCGGCGGTTCGTCACGGTCAGATTTGTCAGGCTTTCGAGGCTCTTGCGATCTTCCTGCTGGAGCCGCACGGTGATATCGTACTCGTCCTCGCTGCTGCGGTACGTATCGGCCTCCACACCCTGTATGGCCGCCCGGATCGTCTGGGCGATCTGGCTCGTCGAGAGTCCGTACTCGGCCGCCTGCTCCCGGTCTATGTCAATCTGAACTTGGGGGCGGCCGGTGTTCAGGTTGTCAGTAATGTCGACCAGACCCGGAAGACGACCGCTCTGAGCGGCGTCCTCGAGCTTGCTCTTCACCTCCTTCGAGATCCGGACGATTCGGCCAAACTTCGGTCCCGAGATCTCAATGTTCACGGGAGGGCCGGTGGGAGGACCCTGCTGCTGTTTGGTAAATTCGATCTCGGTACCGGGAATGCCTCGCAGCTGAGCACGGAGCTTCTTGAGGGTGCGCGTCGAGGGCTCAGGGCGCTTGGCGTAGTCCACCATGTTGAGCGAGATCCGCGACCGTTCGGGCTGCTGGGCGCCGCCCCCGAATTGAGCGTCGCCCCCCACGCCCACGTTCAGGAGAAGATTTTTGATGTTGGTCTCGGACTTGGGATTCTTCTCGAGTAGCCTCAGAATCCGGTCCTCGATCGTTTGGGCGACACGGTTGGACGCCTCGAGAGTGGTGCCGATCGGAGCCTTGGCGGTAATCTGCACGCGGTTTGGGTCCGTGTCCGGGAAGAAGGCCTGGCCGGTAGGGGCGAGCACGTAGAGGCCGCCGATGAGGATGAGGCCGCCCAGGGAGCCGTTCAGCAGGGCCGCCCGGCTATCCGTAAGGAGGAGCCGATCCCTTGTATTGAAGAGAGCGCCGAGAAGGCCCACGAGGACGATTCCTGTTGGGGCTGCCATGAGCTTGAAGAGGGCGGGCAGAGCGAGGCTTCCTGTCACGTAGCTGATGCCCAGAATGGTGAACATCACGGCGAAAAAGGCACCTCCGAGCTTGACGCTCGTCCAGCCCCCGAGATAGATGCTTTCGAGCGAATGGAGGACGATCCCTATTCCGCCGAGGGCAGCCAGAACACCGCCGGGCACGAGGAGGAGCATTCCGGCAATCTTCCCGGCGGCCAGCCACACGGCCCCGCCGAGGGCAGCGAGAACGGTCCCGCCGGCCAATGCCGCGAGGGCCCCGGTGTTGCGGAGGAACGCGTAGTTCACTGAGTAGTCGCGCTCGAGCATCCGTTCCAGGTAGCCGCGGTACCACTGGATGAGATTCGGGAGGCCGCTTTCCACGAAGCGGTCGCCGAGGGGGGACATGACATAAACGTGGAGGAGGTAGAGTGCCGGAACGGCGGTTCCTACGACGACGAGCGTCTCCCAGTTGGCGATCCCCAGCGTGACACCGAGTAGCAGAATGAGCGCCACCCCGCCGTACCGCGCAATCGCCGGCCACTCCTCGGACGCCGCCTCGTCGTCCTCGCGCCCCTTCACCTGCACGAAGAAGCCTGTGACGACCGGATTAATGACGAGCGCGACGAAGAGAGAACTCGCGAGCGTGATGATGAGCGTGAGCGGCAGGTAGCTCATGAACTCCCCGATGATCCCCGGCCAGAAGAGCATCGGCGCAAAGGCGGATAGGGTCGTGGCCGTGGCGGCGACGACGGGCCCGCCCACCTCCGCCGTGCCCAGGCGTGCGGCCTCCCAGCGCGAGTAGCCTTCCTCACGGAAACGGTAGATGTTTTCAATCACCACCACCGCGTTGTCTACCAGCATGCCCAGCGCGATGATGAGGGAGAAGAGGATGATGAAGTTCAAGGTATAGCCGAGGGCTTGAAAGACGAGGAAGCTGGTGAACATCGACAGAGGAATGGCGATGCCCACGAGCGTGGCGTTCCGGACGCCCATGAAGAAGAGGAGAACGGCGATGACGAAGATGAGGCCGCTGATGATGTTATTTTCCAGGTTCGTCACCAGGGACTCCACGTTCTCACTCTGGTCACTGGTGATGAGTACCTCCGTGCCGTTTGGAAACGAGAACTCGTCGAGGGTCGCCTTCACCTTGTCGGAGGTCTCCAAGATATTGGCGCCCGGCCGTTTCGTGATGCCCAGGCTGATCACCGGCGAGGTCTCCCGGGCCGAGTCTGGAATGGTGACTGTTTTGCCGCTCTCGGTTTCGCGTTTCAATATGCGCAATCGGGAGTAGGACTTGCGGTCCTTAAATCCGAAGATCACGTTCGCCACGTCGCCCACGTGCACGTTCCCTCCGTTCGGCGTCGTCTTCACCACGAGTTCCTCAATCTGCTCGGACGGATTTTCAAAGCGCCCATCCACCCGGACGAGGTAACTGAGTCGATTGACTTCGATGGCACCGCCCGGGATGTTCGTATTCTCTTGCTGGATCGTGGTAATGAGGGTATTGAACGACACGTTGTGGGTCTTGAGGGCCGCAAGATCCACGTTCACCTGCACCTCGCGGGTGAGGCCGCCGGTCAGGTTGGCCTCCAGCACGCTGGAGATGCCCTCGAGCTCCTCCTGAAGATCCTCTCCCACCTCCTTCAGCCGGGCCAGGGAGTAGTCGGCGGCCAGGTTGACCCGCATGATCGGAAACTGGTCCGTGTTGATCTCGTCCACCTGGGGCTCCTCCACGGCGTCGGGCAGATCGGGCTGAGCGCGGTCTACGGCCCGGTTCACCTCCTGGTAGGCCTTGTCGGTGTTGACGTCGGGCGTAAACTCGATGATGACCGTCGAGACGCCCTGCGCCGACTTGGAGCGCATCTCGTCGATGCCGTTGATCGAGCTAATCTCCTGTTCGAGGACCTTCGTCACGGTCGACTCGACGTCGCTGGGGCTGGCCCCCGGGTAGATGGACGTGACGACGATCTGCGGGAACTCAATGGACGGGTTCGACTCCTTCGGGATCGTGAGGTAGCTCACCAGCCCGCCAATGGCCAGGATCAGGGTGAAGACGGCGATCGCCGTGCGGTACTTGATGGAGAGATTGGTGATCTTCATCGTAAAAGCGTCAGTTCGTGCGAGACAAAGTGTCTACCAGCGGAGAATGAGGCTCAGGAACAGCAGTCGGCTTTCGGCGATGGCGAGGCGAGTTCCGCAGTCCGCCCCCCAAATTTCTCATGCCGTACTCAGTTCGTCGGGGGCGTGGGCAGCGACGACTCGCCCTCGTACGGTGTGCCGGACGCCGACGGGCGATCGTACCGGTCTGCAACCTCTAGCGGCGTGCCCGGGGACACGTTGTTCTGGCCCACGACAATGACCTCGTCCTCCGCCGTGAGCCCAGAGTTCACGACGACGTTCCCTCCTGTTTCTGGGCCGAGGTCCACCGCCTGCTTTCGGGCCACGGGCGTCTCGTCGGTACGGTCGACGACGTAGACGTACGTGCCGGTCTCATCCCGGAGAATGGCCGAACGGGGAACGACAATCGCGCTGTCGAGGACCGCGCGGGTGACGCGAAGGGTCGTCCCCATCCCCGGCTTGAGAATTCTCTTCTCGTTAGACACGGTAACCTCAATGGGGAAGGTGCGGCTTTCCGGATCGATCATGTTCCCGACGAACGACACCTCTGCGGTGCGCACCCCGGCGCCGTACCGCCGGAAGTCAAGCTGGACCGGGGTGCCCCGCTGAATGTCGTTGGCGTAGCGCTCGGGGACGCCTGCAGTCACCTTCACCCGACGCGTGTTGACGAGACGAACCACCTTGCCCCCTGGGGCGGCCTGCTCCCCCACCTCGATAAACCGCTCCTCCACGGTCCCGGCGAAGGGAGCCTCCAGACGAGCATGCGACAGGCGCGTCTTGGCCTGTTGGAGGGCAGCACGGGCCTGATTGCGCTCCGACCGCACCTGCTCGAACTCAAGCGCACTGATGATGGAGTCGCGGTAGAGCGGTTTCTGGCGCTCGTAGCGGTCCTGGGCCAGTTCATAGCGGGCCCGCGCCTGCTTGACGGCCGCCTTCGCTTCTTCCGCGTCGATTTTCGCTACCAATTCGCCCTCCTGCACGCGCGCGCCCCGATCGCGGACCATCGTTACGGTGCCGCCGATCTGGGCCGAGAGTGTCGCGTCTTCGAGGGCCTCAACGCTCCCGGTCATTTTGACGACATCCGTAAACGAGGTTGGCTTCAGGAGGAGGGTCTCGACCCGTGTCCTCGGTTGGGCGGGGGCCTTTGCAGAGGCGTTCGACCCCTGTCCCTCGCTGCAGCCGGTCGTGAAGACCAGACCGCTCATCAGCATCGTCGTGAAGGCAAGAAGAGAGGCAGAGCGAGGGAAGGAAAAAGAGGAGGCGATGGTGCGGAAGATCATCGTCATGGGAGCAAACGTCTCGTCGGTGGAGGTGAGAAGGAACGGAGAGGGGAGGGTTATCGGCGCGTCATGAGGTACGACTTGGAGGTGGGCGTGAGGGGCTGGCCCAGGGCGGTCTCAAGGTCGGCACGGGCGACCAGGTAGTCGTACACGGCCTGGAGGTAGTTGAGGCGGCTCTGGTCAAGCTGCTCGGAGGCCTCTCGGAGCTTGAGTTGAGTCGCTACCCCTTCGCTCACGCGCTTCGACACGTGGTCGTAATTGAGCTCTGCGCGGCGGACGTTGGCCCGCTGCGTCTCGATGCGCTGGCGGGCATTTTCGAGGTCGCGGAGGGCCTTGCGCACCTCCAGCTTCACGGCGCGGCGCAGCCGGTCGCGCCGGAGCTCAGCGCGCTGCTGTTTGATCTGGGCCTGCTGGACGCGAGCCGACCGCTGGAAGCCGCTGAACAGGTTCCAGTTGAACTGAAGCCCGACGCTGAACGAGGGATTCCAGAAGTTGTCGTGGAAAAAGCCCCGGCTCTGCTCTGCGTAGTAGAAGGGATCCGTAGGGTCCTGCGGGTTCCTTGTGAGGATGCGCGAGCGATCGTCCGGCACGCGCCCCGAGTAGCTAAAGTTGGCGACGGCCTCGACCTGGGGATAGAAGGCCGCTCGGCTCGACTCGGTCTGAATCTCCCGGAGGTCCACGTTGCGCCGGGCGCGCTTGAGGTCGGGCCGGTTTTTGATGGCCTGGTCCACGGCCTTCGACATCGAGATGGTCTCGAGCGACACCTGCTGTAGGCCGTTGCTGTATTGCTCTTCAAGACTGCCCTCGAGCCGGACGGGTTGCTCTGGCGAAAGGCCAATGGTGCGCGTGAGTTGATCCCGGGCAAGGCGGGCGGCGTTTCGAGCTTCAATCCGCTGCGTGCGTGCATTTGAAAGTTCCACGCGCGCCCCCAGCCGCTGCGCCTTCGGAATGACGCCCCGCCTCACACGGGTCGAGACCTCCCGGAGGGTCTTCTTCGCCCGTTCCACCCGCTTCTGGAGGACGCGAGCCCGCTCCTGGGCCAGCAGTGCCTGGTAGAATGCTTTCACCACCTCGTTCGTCACCACCTGTACCTGCCGGTTGCGGGCATAGCGACTCACGTCCCTGAACTCCCGGGATCCTTTTACAGACGTGAACGCCTGCTTGCTGTACAGCGTCTGGGTCAGTTGCAGTCCGCCCCGGAATTCGTTGGCGACGCTGAAAGGGTTGCCGCCCCCACCGAGGGTAACGCCTGACTGGGCAAGGGCGAGGCTATCTCGCCGCTGGAATTCAGGAAACGTAATCGGATCCGTGCCCTTGTTGCCGTCCAGCCGCTGCCGCTCATTGAACGCGAGCCACTCGGTCTGCCCCCCGCCGCCGATGAGGCTCGCGGCGTCGCTTCCAGCGAAGGGATTGGCCGTGACGACGTTGCGGGTGTAACTGCCCGTGAGGTCGAGTGAGGGGTACAGGTTGCCCCAGGCTTCCTGGATCCGTGCATTTGCTTCTTTGAGGTCGAGTTGGGCAGCGCGCACGTCCGGGTTGTTCTTAAGGGCCGTCTGGACGGCCTCCCTGATCGTGAGAACGAGAGGCTCCGCGTCGGTGGAGCGAGGGACGTCGGAGGACTGGCTCGTCCCGGCGGATTGGGCTCCCGCTGTCGAGGGAAGAAGCAGGGCCGCGCACACGCTCAGAATGAGGGCGGGCACCGAAGGAACGAAATCGAACACATGCATGGAAGGTGCAGGTACCATCGGACGACGAGGGAATCGGACGAGTTACGCAGAAGGGGCGGTGTCGGCCTCTAGGCCATCGAAGAGGAGAGCCGTCAGGAAATCGGCCGCGGCCTCGGGGTCGTGCAGGAGGGGCGCGTCCGGCATGCACTGACGCATCGCCTCATTGTCGGCGCCGCGTTCCGCAAGGCAGCGGTGCACCACCAGGTCGTGCACGACTTCCAGGAGCATGTGGGCCACCGATTGGGGGGGGAACGACGCGATCCGACCCTCGTCCATTGCGGCCTCCACGACGGGCGTGGCCGCGTCAATCATCCGCTGTTGCTGTTCCTGAAAGTAGGCCGCCTTGTCCGCGTCGTTGCTGAAACAAAGGCGATGGGACTCCTTGATCAGGATGAGAAAGAGATCTTCCCGCTCCTCGTAGTACGTGAAAGACCGCTCGACCAGGGCGTGGAAGGCGTCCCGAAATGAACGCTCGCCGGATGCGGCCGTCTCGAAGGTCGAGCGTATCATCTCGTGGAGGTCGTCGTAGACCTCGTCGAAGATGGCGAAGAGGAGTCCCTCCTTTCCGTCCTCGAAGTAGTTGTAGAGGGTGCCCTTCCCGAACTCGGCCCGCTCGGCGATCTCGTCGAGGGGGGCCTGTTCATAGCCTTTCTCGGCAAAGACGGACTGGGCGGCCTGAAGCATGGCCTGGCGGCGCATGCGGCGCTCTCGCTCGCGGCGGGACAGGGAGGAGTCGGAGGGCTTGGCCATTCGGAACCGGTGGGGGAAGTGGCAGGAGCAAAGGTGACTGTACCGTCACTGTCTGACTAACAAGTCATCAGGTGACCGAAACGTCACACTCCGCCGGGAAGTTCGGCGCGTTTTTCCAAGAAAAAACAAATGTTAGACACAGAAATGAGAAATGCCCGTCCCGGGAGCTCCAGGACGGGCACTGTAGAGCAGAACGAGAAAACTCCCCGACTCAGCGAGGAACGAACGGCGTCACACGTACTCGTCAAACTGGTGGGCGTGAAGGTACTCGACGACCTGTTTCACCTGTTGCGCGTTCTCCCGGTCACAGACGAGGACAGCGTCGTCGGTGTCAACCACCACCTTGTCGTGGATGCCGACGAGAACCACGAGGCGGTCGCCGGCCCGCACGTAGCACCGGCTCGAGTCTTGCATGATGACGTTGCCCTCGATGACGTTGCCCAGTTCGTCCTTGTCGCTCAGGTCATACACGGCTCGCCAGTCGCCCACGTCGTTCCAGTCGAAGGTGCCCGGCACCACGTACACAGTGTCGGCCTGCTCCATGACCCCGTAGTCGATCGAGATGCGCGGGCTGTTCCGAAACGCCTCCGTAAGCGCCTCCGCGTCGGCCGTTCCCTCCGCCGCCCGAACGGGCGCGAAGGCGTCGTACGCGTCGGGCAGGTGCCTCTCGATCTGGGCGAGGATGGTATCGGCCTGCCAGATGAACATGCCACTGTTCCACAAAAAGTCGCCGGCGTCGATAAATCGCTCGGCGGTGGACGGGTCGGGCTTCTCGGCGAAGGTCTGCACCGGGTGCGCCCGCAGCTTGGGGTCGTCCTCGTCGGTGCCGTCGTACTGGATGTATCCGTACCCGGTGGCCGGATAGGTTGGCTCGATGCCGATGGTGACGAGGGCGTCGCGCTCCCGGGCCGTGTCGAAGGCGACGTCGAGCGTCTTGTGGTACTGCTCGACGTTCCCGATCACGTGATCGGCCGGGAGGACCGCCATCGTGGCCTCCGGATCGCGGGCGGCGAGGACGGTCGCCGCGTACGTGATGCAGGGAGCCGTGTTGCGGCTAATCGGCTCGGCGAGGATGTTCTCCTCCGGCAGGGCGGGCAATTGCTTTTTCGTTTTCTCCACGTACCGCTCGTGGGTCACCACGAGACAACGCTCCGGGGGAATAAGTCCTTGGAGCCGCGCGATGGTGTTCTGGATGAGCGTCCCGTCACCGAAGATGTCGAGGAACTGCTTGGGGTGCTCTTTGCGGCTGACGGGCCAGAAGCGGGTGCCGATGCCACCAGCCATGATGACGGCGTACTTCATGTTGAAAGGGTCAAGATGGGGATAGGATACGCGAGCACTTGCTGCAACATAGGTGACGGGCCTGAAAGTTGCACACGATGGTCACGCATCGACGGGTCCGCTGTGAAGTAGAGAATGGGCACGCGTCCACACAGTCTGGAGGCCTCGGAGCAGGCCGCGAAGGGCCGCGTTGCGATTGTGTGCCGACGACGTGGCGATGGCAAAAAGGCGGCCGACGAGGCTCCACCAGTATGCTAGACGCGAGCCAAGGGCGCCAAAATGCTTCTCGACGAACCAGCGGCGGTGCACAGTGAGAGCGTAGCTGTACCGCTCGGCGTCAAACCGGTTGCGCGGCGAGCGCCGGTGGGTAAGACGAGCCTCGGGCTGCACGACAAGCCGGGCCTGCCGTTGAATCCGGTACGATAGGTCGAGATCTTCGAGCATCGAATAGCCTGTGAGGGCCTCGTCGAAGCGATGCTGCTCCAGAAGGGTGCGCCGGTATGACGACGAACATCCACTGAGCCATTCTGTGTCGCGGAGCTCAGACGCATCGGTTGGAGAAGGATGCTGGGCACTCGTGGCACAGCCGGACGGCAGGACGCGCCCGCCCTCCGCGTGGCCTAAGAAAAATAGACGTCGCAGTCGCTCACTGCGGGCCGACGGAGCGTCCTTGGAGGGCTCCAGGACGATCCCTCCCACCCCGCCTACCTCCGGCTCCGTGCGAAGTACCGCCGATAGCGCCTCGAAGTAGCCGTCGTGCACCGTCACGTCGTCGTCGATGAAGTGCACGATTTCGACGGAGGGGGGAAGGCGGTCGAGCGCAGCGTTGCGCTGCCGGGCCGACGACGGCGCGTCTGTGTGCGGCCAGTGGACGCTCGGAAGTGCATCGAACCCGTCGACCACCGAGCGGGTGCGGGCCCGCTCCTCCGCGTCGCTCGCGTCAATCACCGCCAACAGAAGATCAGTGCCGGGGGAGCACGCCGCGAGGCTGTCGAGCGTCCGCCTGAGTTCCTCGGGGCGGTTCCGCGTGCAGATCACGACCGCTTCCGAAACATCGGGAGGCTGAGAAGGCATGAGCGGGACGCTACGTTCGAGATAAATCGGTGCGGAGGGCAGACCAGATGGAGGGAGCAACACCCGTGAGGGCTACCACGCGCTGCCGGACCCACAGGCTGCGGACGACCAGGGTGGTCGCCGTGGCGAGGGCCGCCCCGAATGCTCCATAGAAGGTGATGCCGACGAAGTTCAAGCCAATGTTAAGCACGGAGCAGAGGCCAAAGATGTACGCGGAGGAGCGCTCATGGCCCGTAAGATTGAGCAGGTACAGTTGCGGGCCCATTGCGGCGCCGAACACCAGCGCACTCACGAGAACGATCAGGATCGCTCGGCCTGCCGTGAACGCGGTCCCGAAAAGGGATAGAATCGGCGTGGCGAGGAACGCCAGCCCGAGGCCGACGAGGAGTGTCGGCCAGAAGTACCAGTGCGCCAGGCCCGACACCGTGTCCTGCAGGTCCCCTTCGTCTCCGTGGTAGAGGCGGGAGACCTCCGGGGCCGCCACGGCGTCGACGGCGAAGGAGAAGAAGGTAACAATCTGGGCCGTTCGCAGCGCCGCAAAGTAGATGCCCACCTCCTCTGATCCTACGAGCAGGCCAATCAGGAAGATATCGGTCTTCCGCAGGATGAGCTGGAAGCCGCTCGTCAGGAGCAGGGGGAGCGCAATTTGCAGCCAGCGGCGCGGGGACCGCTCCGAGGAGGACGACCGGTCCTCGAGGGTGCGGCGGATCCCCCACTGCTGCAAGCCCACCATCATCAGAAATACGACGCCCGTCCAGAGGAGCACGGAGAGCGGCGAGACAGTGCCGGCGATCCAGAGGAGGACGCCCACGCCGAGCCCGACGGCGAGGGGCCGCAGTACGTAGTTTGGGGCGTACGACCACGCGTAGCGGTCCAGCGCGCGGAGTGCCTCGGTCTCAAACGAAACGAGCCCCATCAGCGGTGCGAGGGCGAAGCCGACGAGAAGGGTTGCAAGGGACCAGTCGCCGGTCGGCACGAAAAGCGCGACGGCCGTGGCCAGGAGGGCGAGACCGCCGGTGCCCGCCAGGATGAGGCCGCGGCTGGTTTGCAAAAAGCCCCGCAGGAGGGCCGGCTCCTGGTTCGTGCGGTACTCGGGGACAAAGCGCAGTGCGGCACTTGGGAGACCCAGCTTGCCGAACTGAGCGAGGAAGCTGGTCCAGCTGATCGCGAAGACGTACGTCCCGTACCCCCCAGCGTTCATCCAGCGCGCCAGCACCACGTGGAGTCCGTACAGGAGCCCGGCGCCCGCCACTCGAAGGCCGAACGATACCAGTGCCCCGCGTGACAGGGAGTGCCAGGACGGCACACGAAGGGCATCGAACATGGGCGCAAAGCGGGGCGTTGATTGGGCAACGCACACAATGTAGGGAAGCGGGTCGAGAGGCGCACACGGCTTATTTGTCGAGGCCGGCTGAACAGCCGTGGGGCGTGGAGACGTTTCCTGGGGGAGGAGCCGGGGGATTGCAAGTTGACGAGTGATCCGTACATCGTGACGCCGAACCCGCGCCTCACTCTTCACGCCTTGCGCTGGTTGGGGGAAGCGCGACGCCTGATTGCGAGCACGTGTCCACTGGGCCATGCCTTCCAATGCTCAACGACGGGTTGTGCACGTGACGACGGTGCATCATCCGTCGGATCCGCGGATCTTCCACAAGCAACTGGCGTCGCTCCGCGACGCAGGGTACGACGCGCACCTCATTGCGCCCCACGAGCACGACGAGGAGGTGCAGGGCATCTCGATCCACGCGCTTCCGCGCCCCGAGACCCGCTGGCACCGCTTTGCCCTCCAGCCTCAGGCAGCTCGGACCGCTTGGGCGCTCGACGCCGCGCTGTACCAGGTCCACGACCCCGAGCTTCTCCCCCTCGCCTTCCTACTGAAGCAGACGACCGCGGCGACGGTCGTCTATGACATGCACGAGAACTACCGGGCGAAGGGCGCGCTGCTGGGGCGAGGGCTTCGGGCACTGGAGCGCTGGGCGTTCCGGTGGATCGACCACGTGCTGATCGCCGAGGAGAGCTACCGGTCGGTCCTGAAGGGCCACTCGGTGCCCAACACTTACATCGCCAACTACTTTCGCCCGATCGGGGACGAGGCAGGGAACGGGGCCGTCGAGATCTCGCCGCCGCCGACCCGACTCCTCTACACCGGCACCCTTTCCGACAGCCGCGGCCTTCGCACGATGGTAGATCTCGCCGCTCGGATCCGGCGCGCCCGCCGGCCAGAGACGATCGAACTGGTGGGCGTGTGTCACCGCGAGGGGCAGCGGGCCCGGGCCGAGGAGCGGATCCGGACGGAGGGGCTTGGGGACATCATCGAGCGTACGGGATGGGACACCTACGTCCCGCCCTCGTCTATGCCCCCACACTACCACCGGGCCGACGTGGGACTCGCGCTCTGCGAGCCGCACCCCAACCACACGAGATCGCTACTTACCAAGTTCTTCGAGTACCTCCACCATGGCCTGCCCCTCATCTGCTCGGATTTTCCGCTGTGGCGGCGCTTCGTGGAGGAGCACGAGTGTGGCGCCGTGGTGCCGCCGGGTGCCCCGGACGCCGTCCTCGACGTGCTCGACACGTGGCGGGCCCATCCCGAGCGGTACCGGCAGTGTGCCGAGAACGCCCGCGCCGCGGCCCCGCAATACCGATGGGAGACGATGGGCAAGCGCCTCGTCGACCGGTACGAGAGGCTTCTCAGCGCGTCCTGACTCGCCACACGCCGTTACCATGCTGCCGACCTTCCTCGTCATCGGGGCTATGAAGTGCGGGACGACGAGTCTGTACTACTACCTCGCAGAGCATCCACAGGTCGGAATGTCGCGGCGGAAGGAGACGGACTTTTTTCTGGCGGAGCACGGGAACTGGGCGCAGGGCCGCGACTGGTACGCCCGGCAGTTTCCGGACGATGCTCCGGCACGCGGGGAGTGTTCGCCCAACTACACGAAACGGCACCTCTTCGACGGCGTGCCCAAGCGCATCGCGTCGGTCTGTCCGGACGTGAAGCTGATCTACCTCGTCCGGGACCCCATCGAGCGGACGGTCTCGCACTATCAGGGAAGCCGTCAGCAAGGGCGCGAAGAACGGTCGTTCGAGGCCGCGGTGGCGAACGTCGAGCGCAGCAACTACGTCCTCACGAGCCGCTACCACATGCAGCTTCAGCCGTACCTCGACCGGTTTGGCGAGGCCAATCTTCTGGTGTGCACGACGGAGGATTTACGGGCGGCCCCGACGGAGACCCTCCAGCGAATATACCGGTTCCTTGGGGTCGATGCCGCGTTTGAAAATCGACGGACCGGGCGCCGGTTCAATCCGTCGGCGGCCAAAAAGAAACGGGGGCCATGGTACCGCTGGCTCTCGCGTCGGGTGCCTCAGCACATTAAGGACCGCCTGCGGCTGTATCTGCCATTCCACTGGCGTCCGGGTGAACGAGTGTCCCGCCCCAGGGTAGCACCGGCCGTGCGGACGCGACTGGAAGAGACCTTCGGCCCCGACGTTGAAGCGCTCCGGACGCTCACTGGCCGCGACTTCGACATGTGGAGCATACAGTGAGGGCGGGAGAGTGGGCGACACGCAGCTTCGCGCGTCTCAGCTTCTCATCCATCCACCAGACCGCTGCTGAAGGTTGCGGGCAGGACGAGTCCGTTCGGACGCAGAGGAGGAACCCTCAGACGGATGCAACCCTCATGATACGGGCCCTCTGTTCGGCCTCGGGGAAGACCGATTCCGTCTCGTGACCTTCCAGCCTTTCAGGTTCAACCTTGAGAACCTGTTTGGCGGACTGTCTATGGCCTGCGACTTCGCGGATCTCGTGCAGCCCGGGGACCACTCGGTCACTGCGTTCCCAGCGCAGAACGGGTTCGGCACTCGCCCGGTAGCGCCGCTACAGCGCTCGTTTGGGCCCCGTTCGTGCACGTCGCCCACTGTGTCTCGGCTGAATATCCATCCGCCAAACAGGTTCTGACCCCATCGTCTCTTTGGCGGACGGCACACAGGTGGGAGCTCATCACGACGTTGCGATCCGGAGACGGCACTACCGGATCACACTGACTTTTTCGACGTCGCCCCGGAAGGTCGTGTCTTCCCCCTCAATGCGGACCCGGTAGAGGTACACGCCCGTGGCCACCCGGTCTCCATCCTGGTCCCGGCCGTTCCAGCGGAGCGTATTCCAGCCCACCCGCAACGGATGTTTGAGGTCCTGCTCGTCGAACTGGCGAACGAGGCGTCCGGAGAGCGTGTAGATCCGCAAGGTAAACCCCCGGAGCCCCTCGTTCCGGCCCCCCTTCACCCGGAACGCGAACGTCGTGTGGGTGCGCATCGGGTTGGGGTACGGATACACGTCCTCGATGACCTGCTCCTGCTGGACGCGGAAGCTGCCCTGGTACGGCTCGACCTCATTTCCGCGGGCGTCCCGGGCCTCCACCTTCAGGGTGTAGGTGGAGTCCCGAGCCCCCAGGTCTGGCTCGAAGACCAGACGGGTGGGGTCGGCGGCTGTATCCGGGGGCACGAGCTTGAGCGCGTCGCTGGCGAAGGGAATCCGCCGGAACACCGATCCCAGTGAGGGGTCGCGACTTGGAAGTCCGCCCTTCAAGTACACGTCCGCCTGGCTGGTGTCGTCCACACTGAGATACGGATTGTCGTCGCGAATAAAAACTTCGAAGGTCGGCTGGGAAGAGACAAAGGGGAGCTGAGGGGCCTGAAGATTATTCAGGTCCGATGGCGTCGGGCGAAGCTCGCGGCCGTTGGCCAGCACGCGAAGGGACGGCGGGCTCTGGTCGCGCCGGACGTAGAAGTTCCGAACGGTGGTGTTGTTTGTCGTGAGCCGCTCCGGGGGACCCTTCGGCTCGGCTTCTACCGTGAGCACATTCGATCCTGCAAGGTCAGCACTCGGAACCGCGAACGACGTCGTATCGCGTCCCCCATTGGGAGGGAGGGCCGCTAGCGTGTCGGTGGCCAGCGTAGTCGTTGTGTTCGATGCCCCCGTCACGGTTGCATGTACACGGACCGGACGGCTCTCTACCGGCCCGAAGTTGACGACCGGAAGCGTGGCCGACGGGGCCTGCCCCTGCTGAAGCGTGTCGGGGAAGGACTGCAGGCCGGACGGGTCGACTGCGAGTTCGGGCACCCCTGTACGCGATACGCTCCACTGCCTGAGCTGCGGGGCCGTACGGTTCGTCGAGTCCGTGAGGGTGGCGCGAAGGTGGAGGTAGGGGTGCGCCTGTGCATCGATCGAGGAGAGGTCCTGCTGCCCTGCGGCACCGGTCAGATTGTCGATGAGGACCGTCGAGTCGGCGGCAAGGACATCGACCGTCACCCGGTCTCCTGGATCCGGCGCAGAGCCCGTCCACTGGAGCGACGACCATGCGCTGGCCGGCCCAATTCGGGGCGAGGTCGTGGTGCCGGAGGCGTGTGAAAACCGAGGCTCCACAGTGAGGTTGATCTCGTTCACCTGGTCGGCCTCTGAGGGCGGAGAGACCCGCTCCACGGTCTCGTCCGGACGGCCCTTGCGGACTTTCATCGCCCAGACGTGGTTGTAGGTGAGGGTATCGATGGCCGCCGAGCCGAGGTTTCGGAAGAGCGACGTCACCGCGTCTGGAATCGAGGCCCCGCTCTGCCGGGCGAGATGCCGGGTCCGAACGAACACGTAGTCGCCCTCCTGGGGCACCTGGTTGAGAAACGTCGTGAGGGCGTCGATGGCTTCCTGCTGATCGCCCACGTCATCTTCGAGGTCGTCCCGCAGGTCGTAGGTGGGGAAGGACTCACTTTCGCGGACGGCGCCCGTGGTGCCGTCGAGCACGAGCACACCAAATCCGAACTGGAGGTACTCGTACCGCGAGGTCCCGTCGATGATGAAGCCATGAACCCGGGAGGCATTGCCCCGATTGGCGTTTGTCAAGACGCTGCGGGAGTACTGGTCGAAGGCCCACGAGCGATCGGTGCGCTGGAGGCGCGGGGAAGCATTCGTCGAGAACAAGCGCCCCTGCTGCTGCCACGAGCGCTTGGGGAGAGTCTGGTCGACCGTGAACCGGGCCGCTCGCCAGGTATTTGCGCCCGCATCGGCCAGCCGGGCACGCCAGTAGTAGGTTTGGCCCGGGCGGAGGGCGGAGGGCTGCCACGTGCCCAGGAGGTTGTCCACGTCACGGCGGACCTCCCGGCGGGCGGGGGACGAGAAGTCGGGCACCGTGTCGAGCTGCACGACGACGGGCACCGACCCCTCTGTCTGACCGGACACGGTGAACTCCAGAGACGGCTGCCTCGTGGCGACGGTCCCGTAATCGGGGGGGGAGAGAAGCGACACCCCCGTGTCGAAAACGACCTGAGACTGCTCGGCGACGTTGTCGGTCTCGTCGGCCTCGGCGTACGCGTTCGCGGGATCGACGGTGACGCGGAAGGTATTCGTGCCGAGGGTCTGCTCGTCGAGCGAGAACGAGAACCGGAGCGTGCGTTCGAGCGGGAACCGGTCCAGGCGACGGGTTCGGCGGACGGTCGTGCCGTCCGGCCGCTCCCAGGTCAGGCGGGCCGTCACGCTGTCGGCGGGAATCAGTCCGTGGTTCTGAACGCGGGCCGTCACCGTCAGTTGGTCGGACGGAATGGGGGCCGTGGGCTCGATCGAGAGCAGGTCCGGGGTGACGTGCAAGTCGGGACGAGACGGGAGGGCCATGTTCGTGGCCGGGTCCCCGAGAAGCCCGTACTGCAGAAGATGCTTCACGTAGAGGTCGCTCCGCCCGTAATTAGCCGCAATGTCGGCCTTGGCCGCGCGAATGGCCTCGCCGAGGACGCGCGTCGTGTCCACGAAGACATCCTGGACGAGGGCGTCGTTGAGGCGGGCCGACGGCAACAGGTTCCCCAGCGCCGACTCGCCAAAGTGAGCGATGCCTCCGTTCAGCGCCCCCTCGCGGGGCGTGCCGTCGGGCCGCACGGACCCCACGACGAGCTGCTCCCCCAGCGATGGAGCGCTCTTTTCCTCGAAGCGTCCCCCGGCGAAGGAGCCAGTGCGGCAGCCGAGAGAGATGACAATGGGCAGTCGGCCCGCGTTGTCGAACTCCGAGGGCGGGTCCGTCACGATCTCCCACGTCTGCGCGGCCGAGTGGCCAAAGTAGTTGAGCCAGCCTGCACCCCGCTTCAGGTCCGCGGCCAGCGAGTCCTGAAAGCTCGCGTCGAGCGGGTCGTTGACCTTCTTGTAGTATCGGATCGTGTCGGCCCCGGTATTTACGGGAACCTGTTGCCCGTCGAGGCGGACGGTCGTGTCCGATGCGATGCGGCCCCATCGGTTCGAGTAGAACTGGAGGGATTGCTGCTCGCTCTCGGTGGTGCCGCCGGCGAGGAGAAGCATCCGCTTCTGCCAGCGCTCGAGGGGGGCCGACTCGTAGGTCTTCAGCTTCTCGATGAACAGATTCCCCTGCGCAACGGACCGGACTGGGATGCGGCCCACGGCAAGAAACTCGGACCAGTCGTTGGGCCCGTCGGCCTGCATCGCGAACCAGCCGTCCGAGGGCGCAAAACCAAAAGACGGGACGCTCCACTCGGGGTACAACGTCTCGACAGAGCCGTCCCGGATCGGGTACTGGGCGTCCCCAAAGATGGCGAGAAACTGGGGGGCCGAGTCCCAGGTTTGAGTTGACCGCACGAATCGCCGGATGGCAATGGGCGTGGGACGGCCGTAGTCGAACTCGTCGAATACGTTCTGGACCAGCGCGACTTCCACCTGGTAGCCGTCGTGGGTGCGACGATATTCAGCCAGCCGCTGCGCCGAGGGAAGCAGCGCCTCAGTAGTAAGAATGAGGTAGTCGGCGCCATGGGCCTCGGTTGCCGACCAGTTGCTTGGCGCGTCGGGCCGGACGGCCGCTGGACTCCGGAAGCCGCTGCCGCCTGCGGCCCAGTACGTTGCCGGGGCGGCTGAGGGGAGGGCAGAGACAAAGGCGGTGTCGTCGGCGATCTCCGCCGAGTACCGTTTCGCAGTGGCCGGGCTGTAAACGTGCACGGAGTCCCCCGTGTGGCCCGTTAGGGCGAAGGTGCGCGCGTCGGGCGTCGGGACCGTGAAGTGTTGCCGGTTCCCTCGGGCGCTCAAGCCCCGCGTGTAGACCGCTTCGGCCCAGTCGAACAGCACATGATTCGGGGTGCTCGACGGGTCCGGGCAGTTGAGGTCGTCCGAGAATCCGCCGTTGTAGGAGGTAAGACGCAGCGTCAGGCCCGACTCCGGGATCCGATTCTGGGCAATCGTGGCCTCGGCCGTAAAGCGCTCAATGCCCTTCCACTCCACGGTCTTGAGGGACTCGAAGGCGGAGGATCCCCCGGACTGACGCAGCTCTCCTTCAATCTTCACCCGGTGGCAAGAGTTCGTCTCAGCGTCGAAGCGAAGCGTCAAATTGAGGGTGGTGTCCGCCGCCGTCCGGCGACCGACAGGAAGAGCGTAGGTCGACGAGATTGGAGAGGTGTCGGTGTGCCGGAACCGAGTCCAGTAGTAGCCCTCCGAGCGCGTGTAGAGGGGGTTTCCGCTGTCTGACGGGCGCCCGAAGTAGTAGTACCGATCCTGCTCACGGTGAACTGTGTCGCGGAGGGACGTCGTCGAGGGCCCCGAGGCGGACGCGGTGCCCGCCTCGTACCGGCGTCCGGTTTCCCCGCCCCAGGTCATCCAGTAGAACGTCGTGTCGCTGTAGAGGCTGCGGTACGTGCTGCTCTGGGCCGACGCGTTGCCGTTGTACGCCCATACTTCGTCTCTACCACGGTTTCGGTGGCCCACGAACGTAATCGTGTCGGTCGCGTCGAGCGATCCGTCCGCGGCGCCGTCGATCTGAATCGGGACTTCCCGGCCGTTCTCAATCAGCCGAATCGTCTCCGGCGCAATGTCGGAGAGGCGCGTGCCGTCCGGGAGCGCGTCCCGGAGAGCATCTGCCGCCACGCGGTAGACCCCATCGCTCGTAACGGCGATCTGAAGGTGGGGGGCGTCGGGATCGTACCATGACGAATCGTACGGATCGCCGGACTGAGCCCGGGCAGACGCCGGGCCGAGGAGACCCAGGCCGCACACGAGTGCAAGCCAGAACGGGAACTGAAGGTCGAGCATAGAGGAGGTCCCGAAGAAACTACCAGGGCGCGGGCGGCCCGATTGGGGGTGGAAGAGGCGGCATCGATGCGGTCAGGCGGCCTGGGCCTGATGGTAGAATGATCGCGTGCGGCGAACGAAAGGTTCCGGGCCGTATCGCTCAAGGGTGCGGGCCCGGATGTCCGCCGCCCCGAACGACGACCACTGCCGGCGCATCGTTTGGAGGGCGTCGGCCAGCGCCGCAGAATCGCCGGGCGGTACGAGAAGGCCCGTCTCCGGGGTCACGATGTCTTCGGGGCCGCCGCACCGAGTAGCCACTGCGGGGAGCCCGGTCGCCATCGCTTCAATGAGCACCACGCCGAACGTCTCGTGTCGGCTCGGGAGCACGAAGGCGTGGGCGTTCCAGAGGGCCGCCCGCACGCCCTCACGGTCCAGCGATCCGGGAAAGGAGACCTGGTCCGCCACGCCCAGCCGACGGGCCTGGCGCTTGAGGGCCGCCCGTTCCGGACCGTCCCCGACGATGGTCAGCGACGCCTCGGTCGAGCCCGAAAACGCCCTCGCAAGTGCCTCCAACGCGGCTGCGATGTTCTTTCGGGGGCTCAGGTGCGCAACCGTTACGACCCGGAAGGGCGGGGGCGACGGTCGTCCGTCGGGGGGCAGCGTGAAGAGGGACGCCCGAACAGGGTTTGGAAGAACGTCGACCTCCGACGCTTCCGCAAGGTCGTGCGCGACGAGCGCGTCTTTCAGCGACGCGCTCACCGCCGCGACCCCGCTGGCGTGTTGGAAGCCAGTCTCGACGAGCGGCCAGCGCCAGGGGACAATGTCGTCACGTTGAAATCCGCTGTAGTGCTCGGTCAGAACGTAGGGGACGGACAGTGCGTCGCTCATCCTCGCCGCCGCGGCCCCTGCCCAGCGGGCGCTGTGGGCGTGAATGACGTCGGGCACGCCGTGCCGATCCACGTAGCGCCGGGCGAGGTGGACGGCACTCCGGACGCGGAGCCGCATCCCGGGCGGAAAACGCCACCACACGTTCCATCCGTACCGCCGGAGCGTCGGGACGCCGTGGTCGTTCGTCCAGGCGGTCTGGAAATGTTTGCGACGAAGGGCCGGCCCGGACAGTCGGCGCAGGCTCTGCTGCTCGGGGTAGACGACCCCACCCTTCATCCCGTGGTCGCTCAGGCAGCGGACCTGCTCGGCGAAGTAAATTCCGTTGCGGGGGGCCTCGGTGGTCGGGTACCAGGATGGAACCACGAGGACGTGCATGAGGCAGCCAGTGCGTGGGGCGTGAAGCGTCGACGGGCAGCGTGTGCCTGGTCACGCGTCACGAGTTCACGCGTCACAGTTCAACGGACGAGCGGTCGGAGGACGAGACCTCAGCCCCGTCGTGCCCATCAGGGTGCGTGTCGAGGAGCAGGTGTCGCAGTTGTTCGCGCGACTCGCGCGTGGGGTCGCACACCGATTGGAGGCGCTGAAGATGCGCTTCAAGGTCGGATCGAGAGTACGGAACGGGCCCCTTGATCCCCAGAACGCTCGGGTGATCGGTTGGGTGCGCCGTTTCGTGGGCGTGCGTGAGCTCCTCGGCGAGCTTCTCTCCGGGGCGGCGTCCCACGTGGTCGATCATCGTCTCCGGGTTGACGTGCGGGTACCAGTGTTCGACGAAGCGCTCGGCCAGCCACTGAATCCGGATCGGATCCCCCATCCGAAAGATGTAGGTGGGATGGGCGTCGAACAGGAGCGTCTGGAGAACGAGGCTGCAGGCCTCCTTCGGGCTCATGAAGTACCGTTCCATGTCCGGGTGCGTGACGGGGAGCGGATCGCCGTCCGCGAGCCGCTTCTCAAACCGTGGCACGACGCTTCCCTGCGTGCCAAACACATTGCCGAAGCGAACCGTCGTACAGCGCGTGGGGCCCGTTCCGGTGCGGACGTACCACTCCGCCAGCTGCTTGGTCGCCCCGAGCACGCTCGTGGGATTGACCGCCTTGTCCGTAGACACGAACACGAACTCGTCCACCTCATGCTGCTCGCAGAGATCGAGCAGGTTGGCCGTGGCCGTCGTGTTGTTGCGGAACGCCTCGACCGGGTGGCGCTCCATCAGGGGAACGTGCTTGTAGGCCGCCGTGTGGATGACCACGTCCGGGCGGATGCTGCGGAAGAGGCCGTCCATGATTGAGGTATCGCGCACGTCGGCAATGCAGAAGTCCATGTCGCCGTCGTAGTCTCCGGCGCGCAGAGCGGTCTCGAGCCGGTACAGGTTGTGCTCGCTCACGTCCACGAATGCCAGTCGGAACGGACAGAGGTCGGCCAACTGGCGGCTCAACTCCGAGCCAATGGATCCCCCCGCGCCCGTTACGAGCACGGTCCGGTCGGAGAGCATGTTGCGGAGGGTCAGGCGGTCGATCTCCGTAGCCTCGCGGGGGACGAGGTCCTCCAGCCGAAGCTCGGTCGACGCCACTCCAGGAGCCGGCTCGCCGGGCGTCGGGGACACGAGCTCCAGGACGCGCCGGAGCACGGCCCGAACGCCCAGAACCCCGACGAGGGCCACGAGCCCGAGCACCGCCATCACGCTCCGAGGCGGGACAGTGGCCGGGTTCAGGGCGTACGTCAGTGTGATGGACACGCCCCATGCGCCGACGAGCCACCCCCCAATTCGCAGCGCCTCGTTCAACCCCATCAGGCGGGGCGGCATCCGATACACACCGCTCGCGGCGAGTGCGGCCATGTAGACGCCCAGCACGGTGAGGGAGGCGACGCCCCACTCCGTCGCGTGGGGCAGCATCCAGCCCCCAAGACGGATCTTGTAGCCGAGGAGGAGGCCGCCGTACAGAATCAGCAGGTCGGGCAGCGCGAGCAGGAGCGGAACCTGCACGCGCAGCCACGCCCAGAGCGAGGGCGAAGACGTATCTTCAGACTGTGCTCCGAGCGAGGAGGCCTCCGAACCGGATGAAGAGGACGCCATGGTCGAAGAATTAGAGGATGAGGATGGGATGCCGGGGACGTGGGCGGTTCTCGTGGGTCGACCGGGAGTCGTCTCATTCGTGCTGGGCCCGTCCCACGCGCTCAACGAGGTCCGTATACCGGTCCATAATTTCGGCCCGGACAAAGTGTTGCCGGGCGGCGGCCTGAGCATTCCGCCCCGACCGAGTCAGGGCATCGGGCGACCCGAGCACGGCGTGGAGACGGTCGGCCAGGGCATTCGGGGAGTCGGGTGGAACGTACCATCCACAGCTTTGCCGCTGCACAAACCGCTTTGTCCAGCCAGGGTTCGTCACGATGACGGGGGTTCCTGTTGCGAGACTATCAAAAAATTTGCCTGGAGAGTTCGACGCCAGCACGGGCCGGTCGATGAACGAGACGAGCGAGAGGTCGGCAACGTCGAACAGGGCGAGTGTATCGGGGTAGGGGAGCGGGGGAATCTGTCGGATGGCGTCGTGCCGGCGGGCGGCCCGCCGTACGGTCGACTCGTGGTAGCCCTGGCCGGCGAAGGCGACAAGCACGTCGGAACGGCTGGCAGTGAGCCGCCGGGCGGCGTCGAGCAGCGTGGGAATCGCGTTGGCCCGGCCGAAGGTCCCCGCGTAGAGGACCAGAAACGGTCGGTCTAGAGAAAACCGCTCCTTGAGGTCGGTTCGCTCCTCGGGGCCGATCTCGTCGACCAGGTCGACGTCGGATCCGTACTCCAGCGTCGTCACCTCGGCCGAGGGCGCTCGGGTGCGAACATGAGTCTCCATGTCGGGGGACAGGGCAACGACGTGTCGTGCGCTCCGGTACAGGGCCGCCTCCCCCCCTCGCAGCAGACCGTGAAGCCCGTAGTTCGGTACGGCCCCCATCTGGATCGGAAACGCGGGCCAGAGATCCCGCACCTCGAAGAGCCACGGAATGTCTCGCCGCTGGGCCACCGTCGCAGCCGCCGCGGCCGCGGTCAGCGGCGTCGACGAGCCGAGAACGAGGTCCGGCCGTGGCATTTGCAGGCCGTACCAGACGGCCTGGATGGCGTACCGAAGGAACGCAGCGAGTCGCCGTGGGGCCGACATGGCGTTGTCGTAGGGCACGTCAAACCGCACGAGGTCGACGCCCGGAGGCACCCATGGAAACCGGTGTGCCTGCCGGTTCTCCTCCCACGCCCGCGTCGTGATCACCGTCACGTCGTGCTCCTGCCCCAGCCGCTTGACCAGCGCATACGGCCGCGCCGCGGTGGGGCAGTCGGGCGTGTGGTAGTACTGGAGGAAAACAGCAATTTTCACGACGAGGTTGAGGCGTGTGGGCGTCAGTACATTTCAACACGTCAAGCACCGGGTATGCCCAGAGGTGCAGTCGGTCTACTGGGCGGAGGCCACCCGAATGCTGCCACGTACTGCGACGCAAGCCAAGGGGCCAGCGTCACGATTGGGGCCGAGCGGGCACACCGACGGCCGTACAGTCGGGGGGAAGATCGTCGGTGACCACCGCTCCAGCACCCACTGTTGCGCACGAGCCCACAGTCACGCCCGGAAGCACCACCGCTCCGGTCCCCAGCGTTGCGCCTGTCTCCAGGTGCACCGAGCCCGAGACGTGGGCACCGGGACGAACCGACACGAACGAATCGAGCACCGCGTCGTGCCCCACAGTGCAGCGCTGATCGAGGACCGTGTGGGCTCCGATGTGGAGGTCCACGGTGGGGGTGGCCCCGGTGCAGAGGATGGCGCCCGGGCCGAAGGTGACCGTGCGGTGAGGGGACACGGTCGGATGAACGAGCGTGGCGGGCCGAACGTCAGTCGAGGCAAGGCGATCAGCGATTGAGCGACGCGCCTCTCCGTCACCGATGGCGAGGGCAAAGCGGAGACGAGACTGGTGGGCGAGCCAGCCAACATCCCCATGGACGGGATGTCCCATGACGGACGTGCCGTGGAGGTCGGGGTCGTCGTCGACGAATCCCAAGAACTCCCACGTCGGCTGGTCCTCGTTAATGGCCTCGATGAGCGCGGCCACTTCGCGACCGAATCCGCCCGCGCCGACGAGAACGAGAGGAGTGGGATCAGGCATGAGAGCGAGAGGACGACGAGAACGAAGGATTGTGTCCGTCGGGCCCCTCCACGCCGGTCCCCTGAATCAGGATGATTGGGGTTCGGAGCAAAATCTGGAGGTCGAGCCAGAGGCTTCGGTTCCGCACGTACCACACGTCTAGGTCG